>JBDNFX010000158.1:0-5431 GCA_041689575.1 Kapaibacterium sp. (SeqCode) | reverse complement strand
ATTCAGCAGCGAAAGCGACTAAATCATATTTAGATAAGAAATTATCGCCAATTGTTACGTTAGCTCCTGTTACTATAGAAATTGAAACATACCGTAGAGAAATGACCAATAGAGCTGTTAGTGTCGATGGAATTACTCAAACAGGCGAACGTAGTTTTTCAGCAACAAATTCAATTTCAGCTGCTGAATGTTTCAAAACTATTTGGAAAGCTATTACAACCGCTATGGATCAACCTGCTGGATGGTTGCAATAATGAATGTCGATGTTCTCATTATTGGTTTTGGTTTAGCTGGTGCTACTATTGCTCATACTTTAGAAGAAAAAGGGATTTCCTTTTGTTGTTTTGAAAAGGGTTTTGAAGGGTCTGCAAGTTGTATTGCAGCTGGGTTGGTAACTCCTTTAACTGGGAAAAGATTTGTAAAAACGTGGCGTTTCGACAACATTTCGCCAATAGTAAATGATTTTTATCCCACTATTGAAAAGAAACTTTCTACTCATTTTTGGAATAAAATACCACAGATAAAAGTATGTACAAACGAATTTGAAGTTCAACAATTAGAAAAAAGATTGATTGATTCAGAATATACGCAGTTTTTAGGGGAATGGTTGGTTTTACCTGACTACATTCATCAACCGTATGGAGCAATTACAATTGAACAAACTTCATTTTTAAATTCGTACCAATATATTCAAAAATCGTATCAATATTTTGATACCCTTGGTAGTATTGTAAATGAATCGTTTTCGTTTGAAAATGCAAATTGTACGGCTAATTCTATAACTTTTAAAGGTGTTACGGCAAAGTTTGTTATCGATTGTACTGGCTACGCTTTCTCTAAAAGTATCTATGGGAATAGTTTAGGTTTAGAACCAAGCAAAGGCGAGATTTTGACAATTCGTACTGATGTTGAGACCTTAGAGTATATTATTAATGCAGGTTTGTACGTTATTCCTCTTGGGAATTTTCTCTATAGAATTGGTGCAACCTATGGGTTACTTCACGATACTACAGAGCCATCGGAAGAAGCTCGATTGTTGTTATCGGCTAAGTTTTCGAAACTTTGGTCTGGAAACTTCGAAATAGTAGATCATAAAGTGGGTATTCGACCCAAAGTACCCGATAAACATCCCATTATTGGTAAAATTCATCCAGAATTTCCGATTTACACTCTTAATTCTCTAGGAGCTAAAGGAGTTTCCTATGCACCATGGGCTGCGAAATTGCTAATTGAACATATTTTTGAACAACAACCAATTGATAAGGAATTAAATGCAACACGATACCAATCTGTATAATATTTCGTTTTCGGCGGTAAGGCTCAGCCATTTGTATGCTTCGGCTGTGATTCAACCTAATGACATCGTAATTGATGCAACGTGTGGGAATGGATTTGATACTATTTTTTTAGCAGAAAAAGTAGGTTCGGAAGGAAAAGTATATGGTTTTGATATTCAAGACATTGCTATTGAATCTACCCACCGAGCTTTACTTGCGAAAGGATTATTGAACCAATCGGAATTATTGTGTTGTTCTCACTCCGAAATGATAAACAATATACCAACAGAACTAATTGGAACTGTTACGTGTATTATGTTTAATTTAGGGTACTTTCCCGGTGGCGATAAAACCTTAATTACAATGCCCGATACAACACTCATTGCACTACAACAATCCTTAGCATTGATTTCGGTTGGTGGAATAATCACAATTTGTGCCTATAGAGGCCACGAAGGTGGTTCTGAAGAAGAAAAAGTTGTTGAAGAATTTTGCACTCAGTTATCAAAAACTTCCTTCAATTGTTTAAAAACAGAACACATCAACGAACAACCAAACCGTCCAGTTCTGTACTGCATTCACAAAAATTTAATACTCGATAAAGTGAATTTTCTTTAATTTGTTATACATTGAATGTTGTTTTTTCGACACATTTTCTGAAGGTTGTCAATTTGAGATGGATTTAAACCCTAATTGGAAATTTGAATCAACTGTAACTTTTTACATTTACTCAAATCAATATCAAAAATTTTCAAATCAGAATCATTAATGTAAAGTTCTTCCAAATTTTGAATTTTGTAAATATTTTCTGTAATTGATTGCAATCTCGAAGTATTGATTGATAAATATTTTAGAGTACTGTTCGCTTTACTACATGTAACAGATTCCAATGAAAACATAGAAGGTAGTCTAATAAATTTAGCTTTTGAAATTGAAGCTATATCAAGATTTTTTGCATTAGAATTGTACAAATGTAGAGAGTCCGTTAAAATTCCTTGTAAGTTGTCTTTTTTCGGATTTTTCTTTTTAAGGTTCAAGGCAACACGCATCTGTGAACTATCCTTGTCATCATAACACTGAAGAAAGAATGAAGGAGCAGAATGTTCTGCTAACATTCTGCATTTTTCAGCATTATCTCCGTATTTCAGTAGAAAGGACTGACTAATCTTTGGAAGAAAAGAACGTGAATTTGAGATATAATTTGGAGCTTTCAAATTAAAATACCTAACAAATACTTTTGATAAATCAGGTATTTGTAGTAAACTGTTTGAATGAATTGATAAAGTTTTAACTTTAATTCTGTTTAAAACCGAAAAAACTTTTATCATACAAGCTTCATAAAGCAAGTGTTTTAAAATTGTGGTATTAAAACTAAAAAAAATAAAATGGCAATTCCTAATACTATTTTCAATTTTATAAAGTATCCTTTTTTAATCAAAGTTTGAATTAGAAAAATAGGGCAAAGTAATTGAGAAAGTTTTTAAAAAGAGTCTTAAAACTAAAAGTTCAGTGAAAATTAGGCACAAAAAAGCCCGAAGGTTGTCTTGGTCTTCAGGCATGAGCATCTTAACAAAGCGGTCAGGGGAGAGAACACTTTTCAACTCGCTACAAATATACGAAAAAGATTGACAATTTACAAAATTATGTCTTTAATATTTCTTCTATATTCCAAAAAGATATGAAATTTGAAGGCGGAGTGAAATTGAAGTGAAATCTTGATTTTTCAGGAGATAAGGTCGGTAGCCAATGTGTGTTGTCGAACTAAGATATTGACCGTTTCGAATTGGGAAATCATATCCAATGAGTATTGACGGTTCAAGCAATATACTTTGAAGAGATTGATCAAACCCTAACAAGGTTTTTTCTGTAAATAAGGGATTCCCAGAAATTTGTTCTGAAACATCGTTCTCTGTTAAAGTGGAAGTTGGTGAAAAAGGTACACCTATCGAAAAGGCAGTCCCTACGGAAAGATTAGTACCAGAAATTCGATACTTTGTTTGTGGTTGAACAAATAGTACTGTCGATTGAATAGTACCTGTATATTCTGTAACTAATGGAGGTTTTTCACGTCGAGGTATGGGAAGTGATTCTTTCGAAACTACAGTTGATTGACTTATGAAACCTACTGTTCCTCCAATTGTCCACTGAGGTTCTAACCAATATTCTGTTGAAGCCCCAACGGAAAATTGTTTCGTTGAACCTTTTTCAAATCGGCAACATTCAATTTGTTTTTCTAAAATAGGAATAGAAGTATTATCGAATGAAATCGACCCACTAATTGATGCACCAAAATACAAATTAGAAAGATTCGAAGGTTCACGTAAAGAACCATAAAATGGTAAATGCTGTGCTGATACTTCTAAACAACAGCTCAAAAATAGTAAAACAAGAATTAGCCTCATTCTTTAAGTATTAATTGTTGAAAGATACTATTTTTACCACGAATCGACAGTACATATACACCAGTATGGAGAGTTTGAATTTCGGGCAATAGTAATGAAGTAATACCCTCCTTCACAGTAAATAATTTATAGAGAATAGCAGTTCCTAAAGGAGAATAAATAGTTACTTCTATATTCTGATTTTCTTTCGAATCAAGTGAAATTGATAGAAAATTTGTTATAGGGTTAGGAGCAATAGTTCCTAAAGCAAATGTTGTTTGAGAAGTTTTAAAATCGAGACCACAAATAGAATCAATTGTTACTTTCCCTTGTTGAGATTGGATAGTTAAAAAATTAGGACATTGCGCGGTTCCAAAGGAACTATTGATAAATTGTATTGGTGTTGAACGTTTTTCACCCAAATAGACCGCAAAAACTAAATTCAACAATGTATCGGAATTTGTAAATTGAGGTAGTGGTGTGACTATTGAAATGGGAAGTTGTCCATTTGGAAGTTCCGAAATAGTGATAAATTGAGAAGGAATATTTTGTATCTTAGTACCATTACTACTATACCCTTTATATTCTAAAATACTTCTATCATATTGCAAGGTATGTTGGATAGTTGTAATTCCTTCTAAGAATGAATTTACCCTAATTGGAATAGAAATCTCCGTACCAGGTTTGGCAAAAAACTCGTCAATAGTTGGCGAAACTGCACGAGCTTGGACGGCAGAACCTTGAATAAACAGTATTTTTCTCTTTCCAGTTATACTATTTGAAATTACAACTAAAGAATCGACAAAATTACCAATTGAATTTGATTCAAAATCTACACTAACTGTAATAATCGAATCAGATTCAACGGTTTTACCGCCTGTTGTAGAAGTAATACGAAATGGAGAAAAAGAAGAAAGAATTGATATTGATTGAATTTCTAAACTCTTTGATCCTTTGTTTTTAATTTGAAACGATTTCGAAGAATTCAATCGACAATTTGACTGTTGAGAAACGGAAATTTCTCCCATTCGAAGTGTATCAATATTTGTTTCTAATGAAGAACCAATTCCATTGGCTTTAATAAGTAACTTCTTCGAAACATCTTTTTGATTGATTCCAAAGATAGATCGAGTTGCTAAATCTGATAGTAATTCAATTTCAGTAGTATGTTCACCTAATTCAGAAGGACTAAACTCAATCGTAATACTATATTCATCATTTAATGGGATAGGAGTTCCAGGGTATGGATTCGTAATTATAGAATTCGTTTGAATTTCAATACCCGATTTGAAAGATTTTATCTTTTGATCAATAATATTGTAAACAATATTACCGTCGTTTTTCAAACGTATTTGAATATTTTTTTTCGCACCCCAGTCAACATTGCCAAGATCGATATTATCAGAAGTAGAAACAGCGATAGCATCGACTGTTACATTTGTTGTAGTTATCACTTGTTCAACACCAATTCCGGAAATCTCGATTGGAAGAGTCTCAATACTAGAAGCTCTATCGTAACGGAGCCAAAATCGAGCAGAATCTTTACCACGGTTTATAGGACTGTAATACAATTCAACATCTCGAAAATCGTTCGACGGTATTGAATTTAGTGAAGCATACGAAAACTCAAGATCACTTGGAGTGTAGTAAGAAATATCTGCAGATGGCGTTATAGTAGTCTTAGAAACATTGAAAAGTGACCATCGAAATGGTTTCCTAAGAGCAGCATTAATATACACTGAATCGAATTTGAAACTATTTCGTTTTGTTGCT
>JBDNFX010000157.1:0-2505 GCA_041689575.1 Kapaibacterium sp. (SeqCode) | reverse complement strand
GTTCCTGTTCCACTAATAGAAATAGTTTTTTCAAAGAGAATATCTTCCTTAATTTGAGAGACATATCTATAACCTTGGTCGTAACTTCTTTCTAAAACAGTATTCCATTTCTTTCTTACAATTTGAACAGTACCTTGAACATTATTCAAAGTCGAACCATTTTTATCTAATGCAATTATTGGTACAGTAAATTTTGTGTTTGTAGAAATATATCTTTCAAATTTTTTAATACCAAAGAAAGCATCTTGAGTAATAATTTGAAAAGTTTCTAATCTATTTACAGGGCGAGAAGTTTCATCGAATACAGTTATATATGCCTTACCTTGTAAAATTCCAACGTCCACAACTTCTTTTGGGATTAATACTTCTTCATTAAAAGTTCCATCAGATGAAGTTAGTCCATTTTTAAACATTCCGTCAAAATAAACCGTATTGTCATTATTGATTGTAAAATCATAATCAGTATGAAATTTTGGTTTAAAGGTGCTTTTTCTAAAGTTAATTGACATTTCATAAGGTCTATTAGCTGCAGGAGTCCCGTAGAAGTTCATTACTGAAGCTTTAATTTGAATAGTTTTCCCAGGTAATACTTCATTTGAAGAAAGTGAAGGAGTAACCTTTATTCTATCTGGTAAAAACTCTTCAACAGAAATTGGTTCTGACACCAATAACACTTCGTTTGTACTATATACTTCAACATTGTATGTACCGGTCATCATTGAATTCGGAAGTGGAATTGAAGTTTCAGTTGCACCAAAAGAATTCAATGTCTTTTTATAAGAACTAAATTCTTTACCGTTTGGAGCAATAAGTTTTACGATAACAGGAATATTTGGTACTACTTGATGTTGTTCATTTCTAACGATTACATTCGAATGAAAGGTTTCACCAGGACGGTAAATATTTCTATCTCCGTAGATATAGGCGACCATTCCAGTAGCATTACCAGAAAGTCCATTTGTTTCATAACGTGCAGTTTCAACCTTCATACGAGAGTTTAGAAGTAAAAAAGTAAAGTCGTTTTCACTTCGTGCAGTAATCATTCCCGGCTTGAAATAAGTTCCACGTGCTTGTAAATTATTAAAACTAGCAATTCCTTTTTCGTCAGTTTTTGCAGTAAATAATTCTTGATTTGAAGAAGAAAATACTTTTATTGTAATTCCCGGAAGTGGTTCAGCAGTTTTAAGAGAATTTGCAAAAACTGTTAAAGTATTTTCACCTTGTTTTGCAATTAATCCGACATCTGAAAGTGAAACTATTTGGGTTGAACGCATCCATAAATCTTCTTCAGATTGCAAACGAATTATATACATTCCTTTCATTTCTGTGAAATCACTTACATCGAAATTAAGGAGTGAAATACCATTTCCAACCTGAGGAAGCGTAGAAGTTTCAAAGGTCTTTTCTGCAACTACATCACCGTAATCAGTAGCGTCAATGTATCCAAAATCTCCCATTGATTCAATCATACCTTCTTCGGTATATTGATACTTTTGTGCATCTCTCATAAAATGTATGATATTATTTTCATAAATCTTAGAGATTGTTAGCTTTGCTTTAGGAACATTTACAATTCTTGTAGCTATATTCTTTGAGCCTTTTCTACTTAGGTAGCCTGAACTTGAATTTACAAATTGTATTGCAGAAGGTATTGAACCAAATGAAATTGATTTGGTATATTTTTCAGAAAGTTTTCCTCCTAAAGTACCTTTGAACAACGTATCGTTAATAGTTAGATAATAATCTAATCCTGGTTGAAAATCTCCAACTATAGCAATTCCATCTTCAGTTTGTTTTGCTGTAAATTTTACTATTGGGTCAATCGATATTACAGTACCAACTACCGCAGGAAGTAGGATTTCCGGTGAAATACTTTGTGAAGTTTTAATATTCATTTGTCCATTTACTCCATCATAACTTCCTTCAACAGAAAGAATTTCCAATTCACTTTTTTTAGTAATTGTTGTTTGAGCAACAAATTTTTCTTTAGTACTTGTACTACTTTCGTAGGCTTTTATACCTTCCTGAATACTAAATTCAAAGTTATTTTCTGTGAAAGATTCTTGAGCAATTGAAAGTAAAATTGTATTGTCTACTGTTGTACTTAACAATTGGAACGGAACATTTACACCACCAGAAGTAACAGAAATATTTTGAGCTATTTCATTAGGGTTTACTGGGTAGTTAAATGCTAAGGTCGCTTTTACAAAACCTTTTGAAGAAACAGTTGGCGATGATGACCAAATTGTTTCGGTGGAAACTAATTTTAAATGGGGTGTGTTAAAATCGATCTTATCCATTGAAATGGATAAAGGTAGTTGATTTTTATCGATAAATCTCGTTATCTTGTCCGTAACTTGAGCTGTATATTCAGTTGAATTACGCAATTTTGAAGACGGTGAGAAAAGTAACTCTTTTGATGCAATCCACCGAAACGATCCGGGGATTGGGGGGTTGAATGTAACGTATTCAGTTGTATCCCATAGGTTTAGCTTATCTTCTGGT
>JBDNFX010000156.1:0-15648 GCA_041689575.1 Kapaibacterium sp. (SeqCode) | reverse complement strand
TTATCATAATGCGTTACTTTCCCTCCTGCTTCACGAACTACTAACAAACCTGCAGCAACATCCCAAGGTTGCAGTTTCGATTCCCAGTACCCATCAAAACGTCCTGCTGCGAGATATGCTAAATCTAAAGCCGCCGAACCTAACCGTCTAATTGGTAATCCTAATTTTAAAATAGTAACAATATCATCTATTGCACCATTTGGATTATTTGCTACATCATAGGGAAAACCAGTTACAAGAATTGACTCTTTAACGGTCTTAGTAGTAGAAACTTCGATTTTCTTACCATTTAAAGTTGAACCTTTTCCTTTTACAGCAACAAAGAGTTCTTCTATCATTGGATTGAAAATAACACCACATACAATCTCACCCTTATATTCAACAGCAATAGAAACACAAAATATTGGTATTGAATGAGCAAAGTTCACTGTTCCATCTAATGGATCAATAATCCATCGATATTCAGATTCAGTTTCTTGTTTACCTGCTTCCTCTGAAAGTATTGAATGTCTTGGAAAAGCACTTCTAATTTTTGAAATAATGTACTGTTCTGCTATTAAGTCGTATTCAGTTACTAAGTTGTGAATTCCTTCTTTTGAAGAAATTTCAAATGTAGTTCCAAATCCTTCTTTCAGTTTTTCACCTGCCCCAAGGGCTGCAGTTATAGCAACTTCCTTCAGAATATTAAAATCCATACGTAATTTTAGAAAGTAAATGTAAAATATATATCGTATATTTGTAAATCTATATAACGAATTTTCAGTCGTAAAGACAGTATGCACATCATTTTATTTGCCTTCTCTCTACTTATTTTTACCCTTCCAACATTCTTAAACGCACAAATGCAAGGTATTATTTTCCCCACAAAAGGTGTGGAAAAACCTGGTGAATATGACACGTTGGGAGTAAAAAACTTATTAGAAATTACCAAAGAAGCTTCTTCTATTCAAGAAACTCCTATTGACCCCAAAACATATTTAGTTTCCCCAGGAGATAAATTAACATTTTTGGTACTTACTTTCCCGTCTCGTCAGTTTGAAATTCCCGTAAACCCTGATGGTAGAATAGTTATTCGCGATGTTGGTATTATTTCTACTAACGGAAAAACACTTGAACAAGTTGAAGAAGAAGTTAAAAAACGTGCGACAAAGATGTATAGAACTAACGAAGTTTTTTTGTCAATATCGAAATTATCGGAATTTAAAGTTTCAATTTTAGGTGCTGTCCGTACTCCTGCGTACGTAAATGCTACACAAGCTGTTCGGTTATCCGAAATTGTAATTCGTTCTGGAGGATTATTAGAAAATGCTTCTTCAAGAAACATACAAATTAAAAGAGAAAATGGGGATTTACTAAGTGTAGATTTAATGAAGTATTACGCATTAGGTGATAAAACTCATAATCCAACAATGTTAGGCGGAGATGTTATCATTGTTCCATTTACAGATGTAAAAACAAATTTCATTGAAATCAATGGTGAAGTTTCCAATGTAAAAGAAAAAAAATACGAATTTCGTAAAGGAGACTTGGTTTCGAACTATATTCAATTTACTGGTGGTTTCACACCAAAATCGCTAACAGATTCTATTGAATTAGTTCGAATAAATTACAAAACAAATGAAACAACTATTTTTATAATCGATGGATCATCTTGGGATAATTTACTACTATTATTAGACAGTGGTTCTTTTTCAAATGACTTAAAAGTAGAATTAGGTGACAGAATTTACGTTCGAGCAAAATCGAAATATTTTGAACGTCGATATATTTCTTTAACTGGTGAAGTACGTTTTCCGGGAAAATATTCTATTGGTCCAGAAGAAAGATTATTAAATATTCTTAAACGAGCTGGTGGTATTTTGCCTTCAGCCAGTTTAGAGACATCGTTTTTTGTTCGTCATCAAGAACAACCAGAAGATAAAGAATATATTCGACTTTCAAAAAAGAATAGTGATTTGGAATTAACCGATGCAGAACGTCAGTATCTTACGGTTCAAAATCGTTCAACTAAGGGTCAAATGGCTGTAAACTTTACTCGATTGGTAGAAAAAGAAAATATTGAAGACAATGTTGTTTTAGAACACAGAGATTCGATAGTTGTTTTAAAACGATTAGATTATATAAATGTAATCGGAGAAGTAAAAAACCCTGGGTTACAACAATATAATAAAGTGTTATTGTTTTCAGATTATTTACAGTTAGCCAATGGCCTTACCTATCAAGCAGACGAAGGTCAAATCCAAGTAGTGAAATCTAACGGCGTTCGGTACGAAGCTTCAGATATTGAAGCATATAAAATTGAAGCTGGAGATCAAATCATTGTTCCCGGTAAAATTCAACGAAAATTCATTGATATTGTAACTGTTGGTTTAACTATTTTAGCACAGTTATTAACAATATCTGGATTCCTTATAACATTTAGTAGATTATAATATTTTGGAAAAACAAGAAATACCTACGTTTACAATTATAGAAATTTTGAAAAAGTACAGAAAATTTCTTTTTCTCATAACTTCTATATCTACCATTGGAACCTTATTGATTTCCTTTGCCATTCCTTATAGATACGAAGCAGATGCTTTATTGCTACCTCCTGAAACTTCTTCAATGTCCGGTGGGCTTTCTTCATTATTGAAAGCATCACCACTTGGAAGTTTGGAACTTCCAGGAATGGGAAAAAGTTCTGCTTCTGAAAATTATTTAGTAATTTTAAAAAGTAAAACTCTTTCTTCTCGAATTATTGACAGTTTGGGTTTAATGAAGTACCCACTTTTCGAAAAAGCAACAAAACAAGAAGCTGTAATGATGCTTTCCGATTTGTTTACTGTTACTATTTCAAAATCGGGAAGTATAACTGTTGCATTCGAATTATCAACTGGTGTTTACTTTAGTACTGCAGAAGATAAAAAGAAAACTGCAGAATTAGCAACGAAAATTGTAAATTTATCTTTACAAATACTCGATAAACTCAACAGAGAAAAATCTACTTCAAGTGCAAGGAGAACTCGTTTGTTTATTGACAAAATGATTGCTGAAAACAAAGATTCTTTAGAACTTTTACAAGTTAAATTTCAAGGTTTTAGAGAAAAGAACAAAGCTTTTTCCTTAGAAGATCAATTAAATGCAATTGTTACTAGTGCAGTAGATATAGGATCCGCTTTAGCTGCATCGGAAGTAGAATTAAAGTTAGCGTTGTTAGAATATTCTCCAGAAGCTCCGAATGTAGCCTTGTTACGTAAAAAAGTTGAAACTTTAAAAACTCAATATAAGAATGTACAAGAAAATGGAATTGTTGGTTCAGACAATTTTTCTATCCCTCTAAACCAAATACCCGAAATTTCTAGAGTTTTTGTTGGTTTAACCAGAGATATTAAAATTCTTGAAACAATTAACGCATTTTTGATAACTCAACGATTCCAAGAATACATACAAGAAACAAAGGATATTACTACTATTCAAGTTTTAGATTATGCGGAACCAGTTTATTTAAAAGTAGCTCCAAAACGTCCTGCTATGATGGCAGTTGCATTAGTTGCTTCCTTTATAATGTCATTATTTGGTTTATTATTCTACGAAACAGTCCGTAAACCTGCAAATGTTATTCAAGAATAATCGATAGGTACATTCGATTACATTATAAAAATTCGTCATTACTTTAAAGGTAAATTCATTGAATTTGCCTTTTTTGTTGCCTACTTTTCAATGATATTAAACTATTATCTATGGATGAATGGGATTATATTTTGGAAAAAATAGAAAATTTTACACAAACTTTGTGCCATGTTTCAGAAAATTTGTAAATTAGCATATTGTTTACAATTGTGAATACTATGATTCTTATAGATTCAATTTTAGTTGATCCTAAAATTCTAACCCAACCATTTTCTTGTGATGTACAAGAATGCAAAGGTGCGTGCTGTACTTTAGAAGGTGGCGAAGGTGCTCCACTCAAAAAAGAAGAAATCCCTTTACTTGAGTCTTCTATTAAAGTAGCATCAGAATATTTATCAACTACTTCAAAAGAAGCTATTCAAAAGCATGGAAGTTGGGAAGAAGTCAATGGTAAATATTATACAAAAACAATTGATGAAAAGGATTGTGTATTTGTATTTTACCAGAATGGTATAGCAAAATGTTCCATAGAAAAGTCTTATTTTGAAGGAAAAACTGAATTTAGAAAACCAATCTCATGTCACTTATTTCCAATTAGAAAAGTAAATTTCGGTGGAGATTACATTTACTACGAACACTTTGATGAATGTAAGCCTGCAAATGCTGCTGGTTTGCGTACAAACAACACTGTACTTACTAATTCTAAAGATGCATTAATTCGAATGTATGGTATTAAATGGTACGAAAATGCTCTACAGTATGCTTTTTCACAAAATAAGAAGGATGCGCAATGAAATTAGGTTTATCTCTATCAAGTTCGCTGGGTGTTACCCAAACACTAAAACCCCAGTATATTCATTATTTAAAACTCTTACAACTTCCTGTACTTCAGTTAGAACAACATATTCAGCAAGAATTGGAACAAAATCCGTTGCTTGAAGAAGTAATGGAAGAAGATATTTTACCTGAAGATGAAGAACTAAGAACTACAAACGAACTTGAACAAGATGATGATGTACTGTATACAAGTACCTACGATGGTTCTCCTGAACAATACGAAGATCATTCCTCACAGATACAAGATGCACCAGATCCATTTGAAATTTATAATCTTACTTGGCAAGATGATTCCGATGGACCAAGAATGCATTACAAATCCGACGAAGATAACGAAGATGGTTACTTTCAGATAAAAGATACAAGTTCATTTATTGAAGATTTAATTCAACAACTACGCCTTATGCCACTTTCTGAATCCTTTATGATTTTGGGTGAACATATTATTGGTGAAATTGATTCAGATGGATATTTGAGAAGAGAACTAACAGATATAGTTAAAGAAACCAATATAGACATCATTGAAGAAAATATCGCTCGAAGACAAGCATTAGTTGGAGAAATGGATTCTACAGAAAACCCTGCATTACAGTATTCATTATCCTCAGAGGCAAAAGCATTATTATATAGTGAAGATGATTTTGAAGGTGAAATTGAGTTATTACCTCAAGTTTCTTTAATTGAAGCAGAAAAAGTGTTAAAAGTTATTCATCGGTTAGATCCTCCAGGCGTAGGTTCAAGAACTATTCAAGAATGTTTGTTGGCGCAATTAGCAGTAATGCAGACTTTGTCTCCTGCCCAGTTAACAGCGAAAGATATTCTGATAGAATGTTACCAACATTTTACAATGAAACACTACCCGGCTATTTGTAAAAATCTCTCTATCACCGAAGATATTCTCAGAGAAGGATTAGAAGCTATTAAAGCATTAAATCCAAAACCGGGATCTGGTACCTTTAGTTCTCAATCGAATTCAGTTATTCCAGATTTTATAATTACTAAAAATCATGATAATACTGATTTAGTTATTCAAGTAAATGACGGTAGGGTTCCAGCCTTACAATTGAATAAATTGTACGAGAAGTTAAAGAAAGAAGCTCGCGTTCGTAAATTTAATGCTGAAACTAAAGATTGGCTTCGTAGGAAATACGACGATGCTCAGTTTATGATAAAAGCTATTTCGAAAAGAAAACAGACAATGCTTTACGCAATGACATTTATTGCTGAAAAACAACGAGATTTTTTCTATCAAGGTTCTGCTGGTTTAAAACCACTTATTTATAAAGATGTTGCAGATATGACCGGACTTGATATTTCTACTGTTTGTAGAATTGTCAACGGAAAATATGCTCAAACTGATTTTGGTACTTTTGAACTACGGTATTTCTTTAGTGAAGCATTGCCTACCGATGATGGCGACGAGGTTTCAACAACGGTCTTAAAAGATAAGATTAAAGAAATGATTGAAAAAGAAGACAAATCTAAACCATTAAGTGATGATAAAATATCTAAAGATTTAAAGAAAATAGGGTATAATGTTGCAAGAAGAACCGTTGCGAAGTATCGTGAACAATTAAAATTGCCCGTAGCACGTTTACGAAAAGAACTATAATTAACTTTACAAATGTACAACTTCATTATGTCTAAATATTCAAAATACATCGATTTACATTCTAATACAATTTCAGCTGCTATTGAAGCAGTTACAAAGAGAAATTTTTTTGCACATTGGCCTGAAATACCTAGTGGTAAAATCTATGGCGAAACTGCTCAAGCCGAAGGCGATGCTCGGTTTCAGTCAATGCTTAATTCAATTTTCACTTTCCCACACCAGTCAGGAACGGTAAGTTCTACAGTAGGTGAAGAACAGTCACCGTATGGGTTTCCATTAGGAATCCTATACCCTCGATTTGATATAGAAAATACTATTAAACAGTCTTTGCTTGCTCAAAAACAATGGAAAACAATTTCAATTATTGAACGAGCTTCAATTTTAGTTGAAGTTTTAGAAAGAGCATCAAAAAAATTCTTCGATATTGCCTTTGCTACCCAACATACCACTGGGCAAGGGTATATGATGTCATTTCAAGCATCAGGTCCTCATGCCTTCGACAGGGCATTAGAATCAATTGCAGTAGGTCTAAAATCGCTACAATCGTTTTGTGATTCAGTTCAATGGGTAAAACCTATGGGGAAATTTGAAGTAAGTGTGGCAAAAGAATTTTTTTGTGAACCTAAAGGGATTGGTGTCGTTGTTGGTTGTTCTACTTTCCCACTTTGGAATTCTTTACCGGGAATGTTTGCAAACTTAATTACTGGAAATGCAACAATTGCTAAAACGCATCCATTAGCAACCTTACCAATGGCAATTTTTGTACATTCTGCCCAAGAAACTTTGGTATCCTTAGGAATTGATCCACACATAATCCAAATAATTGTTGATTCTAAATCGCAACCAATTACCAAAGAACTTTGCTCTCACAAAAAAGTGAATATTATAGATTATACAGGTTCTTCAGCTTTTGGTACAGTTTTAGAAGAAATTGCAGCAAAAAACAAAAAAGTTATCTATACTGAAAAAGCGGGTGTAAATTCTGTACTTATTGATTCTGTAATTTCTATAGATGCTGTTGCTGATAATTTGGCATTTAGTTTGTCATTGTATAGTGGACAAATGTGTACTGCACCTCAGAACATATTCATTCCCAAAGATGGTATTGAAACTTCTGAAGGAAAAATAACATTCGAATCTGTTGTAGAAACCATTGCGGAAAAAGTTACCAATTTGGCTCAACATCCTAAAGCAGGTGCCGGTACTTTGGGTGCTTTACAAAACAAAGAAACCTTACAAAGGTTAAAATCAGCTTCGGATATTAAAGGGAAAATTATTTTAGCTTCAACTCCAATTGAACAACCAAATTTTGAAAAAGCAAATAGTCATTCTCCCATTTTGATAGAATTAAACCAAAATGATAAAGAAATTTATTCTAAAGAATGGTTTGGACCAATTACTTTTTTTATCCCGGTTGACAACTGCAACAAAGGGTTAGAAATCATTTCGAATCTTATTGAAAATGAAGGTGCATTGAGTACTTCATTATATACTCAAAATCCTGAAGTAGAAAAGAAAGCTATTGAAGAAATTATTTCTGCTGGTTCTCCTTTAGGAATAAATTTCGTCGGTCCAATTTGGGTAAATCAATCAGCTTCATTTAGTGATATGCATGGTTCTGGTGCTTCTCCTGCTGGGAATGCTACTTTTTCCGACCTTTCCTTTGTTTCGAACAGATACAATGTAATTGGTGTTCGAAAAGTATCGTAACAATTGTTTGTATTCAATACATAAAAAAAGCTGAGGATATCAATTATCTTCAGCTTTTTTTGATTTTTATAGAGAATGAGAATTATCTATTAATTTCGCAAAAGTGTTTCAAATTAAGTTTTTCTTTAATACTTTCCCAAGGGTAGCCATACAGCTTACCTTTTTCATTAACAATATAAAGCATTCCACCAATGTTCACCCCAACTTTAGATTGTACTATACACATTGAACGAATTTCATTTACATCTTCGAACCAAATTTCTCCATAGTATTCATTCGTTACTCTATCGATAAGGTTTAACGACGCTCTTTTACCACCAAATTCTGTATTTTGAGCAATTAACCAATACCCTTTTCCTTCGGTACAGTAATATAATTCAATATCTGGTATTTCTCCAGATACTAAAAAAGTAGTTCTATAAGTAGGATCGTAATTTCCATTTAAGTCGAAAAAATTAATTTTATTCGGAAACTCACTCTTTTCTACAACTGCAATAGTTCCCATAGTTGGGTCAACTTCTATAGCACCTGGTTTATAGAGAATTCCAGAACCAGTCAACTCGCCTATAGGTGGGTTTTGAATATCTTCAGATGTTTCGTTTAATGCAAAATAACTTGAACCAGATAGAATTTTTTTAGAATTTTGAAAAGATGAATCCCCAGAATGGGAAACAAAATACGATGTTTTGTTTACATCAGAAGCGAAAATGGTCATATCAACAGGTTTCTTTAACCCACCAGCACCTAATATGCCTGAAGTTTCAAAAGTTGGAAGAATTATAGATTGAATAATTTCTTGTCCTATATCCAACAAAAATAATAATCCACCATTAACCTTAATTGGGCCTGGTTTGGATATTTTTCCAATTGTTTTAACATAATTTCCATCTCTAGCATCGAATACCATCAAGGATGAATCCGATACAGCAAATAACCATTGGTTTACTCTATAATGAGCTGTATAATGAAGTTTTTCATCTGTTTTCGCAGTAAAAGTATGGGATACAGTCAGACTATCTACTGCTTTATCGGAATTTACTGTCGTTTGCGAACTTGAGCCACAAGACACGAGAAGTAGGATAACTGAAATAGAAAAGAGTATTCTATAGAGTAGTAGCATTTTTTGATTCATTAAAATTCTTGGATATAATGGACTATATACGATTATACGGTAATAATATGGTATTTCTTTCTTTATAGTTGTAAAAGTCCATAATAGATTTGATATAGAATTATTTTCATCGTATATTTGTTAGTATGTCGTGCCGTATTTACTCTAAAACAAATACAATTATGGATAAACAATTAGAATTAGCTGAACGAATTCACGGACTCCGTCAAAGTAAAATCTATAAAGAACTTCTGAACAAGGATACAAGTATCCAATTTGAAGATCCCTTAGAAAATGATATGGTTCTTAATATGGGTCCTCAACACCCAGCAACACACGGTGTATTACGTGTCGTTTTACGTTTAGATGGTGAAACAATCATCAAATGTTTGCCTGAACTTGGTTATTTACACCGAGGTTACGAAAAACTTGCGGAATCAGTTACCTACCATGAGTTTATTCCTCATACAGACCGATTAGATTATTTAGCTCCTTTTTCGAACAATGTCGCTATTGCTATGGCAATTGAAACTGCTGCAGGAGTAACGATTCCTACTCGAGCAGTTTGGATTAGAATGCTTGTTTCTGAATTAGCACGGATTTCATCTCACATGCTCGCTATTGGTGCTACATCTATGGATGTTGGTGCTATGACCCTTTTCCTTTGGACATTTGCCGAACGTGAGAAAATGTACGATATCTTTGAATTGATTTGTGGAGCTAGATTTACCACTTCTTATACGAGAATTGGTGGAGTTGCGAATGATATTTCTGATGAAGTTTTGAAAAAAACCAGAAAATGGTTAAATGCTTTGCCGGATGAATTGAAATCGTTCGAAGGCTTGGTAATGCGTAACCGTATTTTTGTTGAACGTATGGCAGGTGTTGGGTATATGCCACCTGAAAAAGCAATTGCTTTAGGGTTAACAGGTCCAACCTTACGAGGTTCTGGTGTTGCCCGTGATTTACGAAAAGATATTCCTTATTTAGCCTACAACGAGTTAGAATTTGATGTTATTACTCATAACGACTGCGATGTTTGGGGTCGTTTTAATGTCCGTATGGATGAAGTAAAAGAATCTATGAAAATGATTCATCAAATACTTGACCGTTTAGCAATTATGCCTAAAGGAAATATATTAGCCGACGATCCAAAACACGTATTACCGAATAAAGCTCGAGTTTATACTAAAATGGAAGAGCTAATTAACGATTTTATGCTAATTAATTTTGGTTGTGCTCCAGAAATTGGTGAATCTTATACTGCAATTGAATCACCGAAAGGTGAATTAGGTTTCTTTATTGTAGCTGATGGTACTGGGCATCCGTGGAAAATGAAAATTCGTTCTCCTTCATCATCTAACTTACAAGCTTTAAAATATATGAGCGAGGGTTCTATGATTTCTGATGTTGTTGCAATAATTGGTTCAATTGACCCAGTTATGGGAGAAGCTGACAAATAAACTTATTCTAAATTTGTACTCTTAAAAAGCCTTTTCTTAATGAAAAGGCTTTTTTTTTCGTCAACAATTTTCAATATCGTTATTTCGACAAAAAAAAGCCCTGATATCGGGGCTTTTAATTTTTGATGTTGATTTGGTTAGAATCCCGTTACACCGGCTATGGTTGTGTATTTCATTATTAACTTTTTATCTGGAAACATTTGATGGTATGCAGCGTGCGCCATCATTGCACCCTCGTGGAAACCAGATAATATCAATTTTAGTTTTCCAGGGTAATCACAAATATCACCAATAGAATATATTCCTTTGGTTGAAGTTTCAAACGTTAATGGATCAACTTTTATAAAGTTCTTTTCTAAAGTTAACTCCCAATCTGCGATAGGACCTAACTTTGGAGATAAACCGAATAAAGGAA
The DNA here is from genome assembly GCA_041689575.1 of Kapaibacterium sp. (SeqCode). Taxonomy (GTDB): domain Bacteria; phylum Bacteroidota; class Ignavibacteria; order Kapaibacteriales; family JAEUSM01; genus JAEUSM01. Next base: position 4,888 of record JBDNFX010000156.1, on the reverse strand, counting down.
TAAAATTATCTACATTTACGGTTTTAGAATCTTGATCTTTGATTGCAATTTCAAGAGATTCTAAAACTGATGTTCCATTTAGTTTGGTGACTTCTGAATCCAAGTACAACGAAATCAACCCTCGTTCTGCTAATGAAGTTACCTTATCTACAGAATCTGGAGCTCCACGGAAAAATTTGCTTCTGTGAATTAAGGAAATTGATTTTGTTATAGGTTGTAGGTTTATTGTCCAATCTAAAGCGGAATCGCCACCACCAGCAATTACTACATCTTTATCACGGAACATTTCTGGATCTTTCACAAAATAGTTGACGCCCTTATCTTCAAATTCAATTAAGCGGTCTAATTGTGGTTTTCTTGGTTCAAACGACCCTAAGCCTCCTGCAATGCAAACTACAGGCGCTGAAATCGTAGTTCCTTTATTTGTAGTGAGAATAAATCCTTCTTCTGTTTTTTCGATTGAATTAACTCGTTCACCAAGTGTGAAACCTGGTTTAAAAGGTTCAATTTGTTTCATCAAATTATCTATAAGCTCACCCGCTAACACAGATGGAAATCCGGGGATATCATATATAGGTTTTTTGGGATACAATTCTGAACACTGACCGCCAGGAATGGGTAAGGCATCTACCAAATGACAACGCAATTTTAACAATCCTGCTTCAAAAACGGCAAAAAGTCCTACAGGTCCAGCACCAACAATTAGTATATCTGTTTGAATCATTAATGTAACTATAATTTTGTTCATAGAAACACTTTTGACGATTTAAAACTGTATGTATTTGTTCAAAATTTCTATAGAAACAATTTTTTTGAACTGATATCGTAAAGACTACAAAATTTATACGAAAGCAACCTATGGAATTACTACAAACCTTTATTGATATTTTCCTTCACTTAGATAAACATTTAGTTGAATGGACAATTTTGTATGGTGTGTGGTTATATGCACTTTTATTTTTGATAATTTTTGCTGAAACAGGTTTAGTAGTTACTCCTTTTTTACCTGGAGATTCATTACTTTTTGCTACTGGTGCCGTATGTGCTTTGCCAAACAGTGCTTTAAATGTTTGGATTATGATTCCATTGCTAATTATTGCAGCAGTACTAGGGGATGCAGTAAATTATACTATTGGTGAAAAAATTGGTCTTCGCTTGTTTCGAAACCCTAAAGCGAGATTTTTAAACAAACGGAATTTAGATGCTACTCATACGTTTTACGAAAAACACGGCGGGAAAGCTGTAATTATTGCTCGTTTTGTACCAATAATACGTACTTTTGTACCGTTCGTTGCAGGAGTTGGTTCAATGTCTTACAAGAAATTCTTTTCGTATAATGTCATAGGTGGCATTGCTTGGATTAGCTCGTTTTTGATATTAGGTTTTCTTTTTGGAAATTTTCCTATTGTTAAAAAGAATTTTTCTTTAGTTATACTAGGGATTATTATTCTATCAGTTATTCCGGGAGTAATTGAATTTATTAAGTATAAAATTTCAGAACGAAAAAACATAACAACATTATAAATTTAAAAGGTATAGTATGATTCAATCGATTATCGTTATTGGAGCAGGAACTATGGGAAATGGTATTTCTCATATCTTTGCTCAATATGGTTTTTCTGTTACTATTGTTGATATCGCTCAAGCTTCGTTGGATAAAGGTTTTACAACTATCTCGAATAATTTGTCTCGACAAGTGAAAAAAGGAACATTGACCGAAGAACAAATGACCGAAACTCTTTCGAGAATTAGTCTTTCAACTGATTTAGCTTCTGTTGCACCTTCTGCTGATTTAATCATTGAAGCAGCAAGCGAAGATATTTCTATAAAGAAAAAGATCTTTACTCAATTAGATTCCATTTGTTCGGAAAACACAATCTATGCTACTAATACATCTTCAATTTCTATTACTGACTTAGCTGCGGTTACAAAAAGAGCTGACAAATTTATTGGAATGCACTTTTTCAATCCAGTCCCAGTAATGAAATTAGTTGAGTTAATTCGTGGTATTGCAACAAGTGATGAAACATTCAACGCAATTAATGCATTAACTTTAAAAATTGAAAAAGTACCTGTTTCAGTTCAAGATTACCCAGGATTTATTTCTAATAGGGTTTTAATGCCTATGATAAATGAAGCTATTTTTTGTTTAATGGAAGGTGTTGCGTCTGCTGAAGATATTGACACTGTTATGAAATTAGGAATGGCTCACCCTATGGGCCCACTTACTTTAGCCGATTTTATTGGTTTAGATGTTTGTTTGGCTATTATGGAAGTGCTCTACAATGGGTATTGTGATTCTAAATATAGACCTTGTCCTCTACTTCGTAAAATGGTAGCAGCTGGATACATGGGTAGAAAAACAGGAAAAGGTTTCTTTACTTATTAAGTAAAAAAATACACCCCAACGATATTAAACCCCGCGGTCTTCAACTAAAGGGTTTTTTCTTGTATATATAGAAAATGGACTTGGTGGTTGCATAGTATCTTTTAGAAAATATTTAAAGTCTTCAATAACTAAAGTATTTTTAGTTTCTAGAGTAACTTTCAATTCATTTTCGTTTGTTTCTTCCCAAGAATTTAATTTTTCTCGAAGTGATTCGGATTCTCCAAAAATCAAACGAGTTTCTGACTGAGAAAGTTCTATTTTGAGTTCAGAATAAAATTCAGAATTTTTAGTGATAAACTTTTTTCGATGTTTTAAGGAATTTTCTAATCTTTTCTTAGAATAAGATTGAAATTCTTCATCATTTACTTTAGACATATTGCTCACAAAATTTGTTATAAATAATAGACAAATATACGATTATTTTACGAGTTTCCATAATTTATGCACTGGTTATTTTTACTCATTGCAGGTTTGTTTGAGATAGGATTTACTACCTGCCTTCAACTTTCAAACAACTTTACAGACTGGCGATGGTCTGTTGGGTTTTTAATTACATCTATTCTTAGTTTTTATTTTCTAAGTCTTTCGATTCAGACCATACCCATGGGTACTGCGTATGCAATATGGACTGGGATTGGAGCTGTGGGTACTGTTTTAATTGGGATATATTTCTTTAAAGAATCATACGATTTTTGGAGAATGTTTTTTCTCTTTACCTTAATTGCATCAATAGTTGGTTTGAAATTCGTCTCAACTAAATAGAACAGTATGCTTCTCATTATTTGAGGATGTCGACTTCGGAAGGGTAGTACTTTTGCATTGTAGTACATAGAGGTTCTCCTCTCGAGGGTTCTGTCTCAACTAAGGTACTCCGAAGAGTGAGAGGGGGTATAATAAAAGCCCTGAAAGGCAACGTAAAATAGCAAAGGGTTTATACATAAAACTCACGAAAAAAGACGCCCTTTAAGGAGCGTCTTTTTTTTAGATGCGTATATATGAGATTTACATATATTGATACCAATTAGGAGAAGCAACCATAATAGGTTCTTTTATTGATATCCCAAGAATCTGTAGTAACTGTTTAGCAGAGGCTGCTACATCGTTTGGCATAAGTTTCAAGGCAAATGCAAATGGAAATTCTTGCGATTGATTTTGAGAAAACAGAGAAGCTATTGAAGATGATGTAACATCTGATTCTTCATCTTTGTTTATCCCTAGTGCTTTTAAAATCATTTCAAAATCATCTTCTTTTTCAGGGTAAGTAACAATAGAAACTTTTTTATCCTCACCAACACCAATACGTTTTTTTGCTAATGAAATAGCATCGAATAATCCACCATTTATATCAACTAAACCAACAGCTTTTGCGTCTTCGCCAGTCCAAACTCTTCCTTTAGCAACTTCACGCGCTTCTTCAAAAGTTTTTCCTCTACTTTGTGCAACTTTTGAAACAAATCTGGTATAGATTGGTTTCATAATAGAATTTACTTTAGCCTTATCTTTATCTGTCATAGGCATAATAACATTGAATAATGGTTTGCTACCGCCAGTAGAAATAGTATCTACAGTAACGCCAACCGAATTCATAGCTCTATGAAAATTAGGAATTATACCAATTACTCCAATAGAACCTGTAATAGTGTTGGAATGAGCAACAATGGTATCACAAGCCATAGCTATGTAATAACCACCCGACGCGGCAACGTCACTCATTGATGCATACACAGGCTTTACTTTTCTTGTTTCAATTATCTCGTTCCATATTATGTCGGAAGCAAGAACAGAACCACCTGGGCTATCTACACGAAGAATAATAGCTTTCACTTTTTTATTCTCACGTGCTTTACGAATATCTTTTACCATTTCATCAGAAGAAATAACTTGATCACCACTTGATAATGGATTTGAAGAAGATTTTCCAGTTTGAATACCACCTACACCAAAAATGATTGCAATTTGTTGATCATCTTCTTTTTTAGAATCATAATTTTTAGAATAATTAGGACTTTCCACATAACGAGAAATACTCACTAATCGTAATGGTTTCTTTTTATCGGAAATTGTAGAAGTATCTCTAGTTGCACGTATGCGTAATTTTTCTCTTACTTGTAATTCAGTTGACATAGCATCTACCAAACCAAAAGCTTTCATACTATCGGCAGTATAAACACCTTTTTGTAAAAGTGATTCAACAACATCTTGTGTAAGATTTCTATTTTGTGCTACCCAAGTAATAAAAGCTTTTTTACGTTGTTGTAAGATAGGCATATATGCTTTTCGAGTTTCAGGACTAAAGCCTGTTCTTGAATATGATTCTCCAGCTCCTTTAAATTCTTCATATTGAAATACCGTAACATCAATGTTTAATTTTTCTGCTAAGTTTTTCATAAAAGTAGCAGTAATTGAATAGTCGGTAATATCGAACATTGCTTCTTCAGTTGTAAAAAGTGAATCTGAAAGTGATGCTAACAAATAATCACCTTTCATAGCCATATCAAC
>JBDNFX010000155.1:0-2067 GCA_041689575.1 Kapaibacterium sp. (SeqCode) | reverse complement strand
GGAGTGTTGGTGATACAATTTCGGTAGATGATTTTAAAAAAGGTGATAAAATTAAAATTTCTGGTACTGGAAAAGTAAAAGGGTTTCAAGGGGTTGTTCGTCGTCACCACTTTGCTGGTGTAGGGCAATCAACACACGGTCAATCGGATAGACAAAGAGCACCAGGATCTATAGGTTCTTCATCATTCCCTTCTCGAGTTTTTAAAGGCTTGCGAATGGCTGGTAGAATGGGTGGAAAAAGAATTTCGATACGTAACCTTGAAATTATAGAAACGATGAAGGATACTAACCTTATTTTAGTAAAAGGTTCTATTCCAGGAGCAATTAACTCCATCGTAGAAATTGTAAAATTATAATAGACCAAATAGGTATATAAATGCAAGTGAATGTTTATTCAAACAATGGTGCAGTCGTAGGAACAATAGAACTTCCAGAAGTAATATTTGGAATTGAACCCAACGAACACGTTATGTATTTAGCTGTAAAGGCATACTTAACAAATAAACGCCAAGGAAATGCCAAAACTAAAGTTCGTGACGAAGTTTCTGGCGGTGGTAAAAAACCTTGGAAACAAAAAGGTCGTGGTACCTCACGTGCTGGTTCAAATCGCTCACCTGTTTGGGTTGGTGGTGGAACAATTCATGGACCTAAACCACATGATTTCAACATCGACTTAAATAAAAAAGTGAAACGACTTGCTAAGAAATCTGCATTATCACTTCGTGCAAACGAGGGTAATATAGTGGTTGTCGATGATGTACAATTTGGTGAAGTGAAAACGAAACCAATGGTACAATTATTAAAAGCTCTCAAAGTTGATGATGTAAAGACACTAATCTTGCTTCCACAGTATGATGAAAAAGCATACTTGTCAGCCAGAAACATTAAACATCTGAAAACATTACCAGCACTTGATGCATCTACTTATGATATTCTTCGTAGTAAAAAAGTAGTCATATACAAAAGTGCAATTGATAAACTCGTAGCGACATTAGGTTCGTAGAACCTTAAAGAATGAACTGAGGAATATTATGATTCAAATTATTAAGCGTCCAATCATTACTGAAAAAGCATCTAAAATGCAGGCTACTCGCCAGTATTGTTTTGAAGTAACACCTGATGCAAATAAAATCCAAATTAAACAAGCTTTGGAACACCTTTTTGAAGTAAATATCATTTCTGTTCGAACTACTCTTATTAAAGGGAAAGTTAAACGAAGAATGACCAAAAAGGGACTTATGATTGGCAGAAAACCTTTGCGTAAAAAAGCCTACATAACTCTTAAGCAAGGACAAACACTTGATATAGTATCGGGTGAAGCAGAAGGTAACGACTAAGTTTAACTACTAGTACAGTAACGAAAAAAATGGCACTAAAAACATTAAAACCAATAACTCCCGGAACTAGATTTTATTCAGTAAGTACTTTTTCTGAAATAACAAAAAGCACTCCTGAAAAATCTCTAACGGTTACCTTGAAAAAATCAGGTGGTCGAAATAATACCGGAAGAATAACATCTCGACATCGTGGAGGTGGACATAAACGAAAATATCGGATCATAGACTTCAAGCGTAACAAATTTGATATGCCTGCAGAAGTAATAAGTATCGAATATGATCCAAATCGTTCATGTCGCATTGCTCTACTGAAGTATACTGATGGGGAATTACGATACATATTGGCACCGAACAAAGTTAAGGTTGGCGATACGTTGATTTCTAGTCAAACAGCAGAATTTCGTGATGGAAACACCCTTCCTATAAATAAAATACCGGCTGGTATGATGGTTCATAATATTGAAATGAAACCAGGTAAGGGCGGACAAATTGCAAGATCAGCTGGAACATATGCTCAAGTAGTCAATGTAGATAAAAAATATGCACAGTTGAAAATGCCTTCAGGCGAAATCAGATTGATCCTAGCTAATTGTTTAGCAACATTAGGAACAGTTGGAAATTCAGACCACGAAAATATCTTGCTAGGAAAAGCTGGTAGAAACCGTTGGTTGGGAGTTCGCCCTCAAACAAGAGGTATGTCAATGAACCCTGTCGATCACCCCAATGGTGG
>JBDNFX010000154.1:0-6628 GCA_041689575.1 Kapaibacterium sp. (SeqCode) | reverse complement strand
ATCTACTTTTCGAAAGATTAGATTCAACATTAACAGGAGAACAATTTTTAGAATCAATTCCTTTCAATCGTTTGAAATTCCTTAAACAAATGGGATTTTCAGATATTCAATTGTCGATTATTATCAATGTTGAAGAAACAACAATTCGTGCATTTAGGTTAAAATTAGGAATTCGACCTGTCTTTAAAACCGTCGATACTTGTGCCGCAGAATTTGAATCTTCAACTCCTTATCATTATTCAACCTATGAAGAAGAAAACGAGTCTATTTCTACGAATAACAAAAAAGTAATTATTCTTGGTTCAGGACCTAATAGAATTGGTCAGGGCGTGGAATTCGATTATTGTTGTGTACAAAGCGTTATTGCAGTTAGAGAAATGGGATTAGAAGCAATAATGATAAACTGCAACCCTGAAACTGTTTCAACAGATTACGATACAACCGATAAATTGTATTTTGAACCATTAACATTAGAAGACGTACTTTCTGTAATTGACCACGAAAAACCTTTTGGAATTGTACTTACTTTCGGTGGGCAAACACCCTTAAAATTAGCAGAAGCATTACTACAAGCTGGAGTACCAATTTTAGGCACTTCCCCCGAAGGAATTGATTTAGCCGAGGACCGAAAACGATTTGGGAAGTTACTCGATGAATTACAGATTCCTTGTCCTGAATATGGAACAGCATTCACTGAAGATGAAGCTGTTATAATTGCTAATAGAATTAGTTACCCTGTTATAGTTCGTCCTTCGTATGTACTTGGAGGTAGATCGATGCAAATTTGTTATCGAGAAGCAACATTACGGGAATATTTGGATAATGCAACCAAAAAATACCCTAACAGACCAATACTTATAGATCATTTTCTTGAAAGTGCGTATGAATTTGATGTAGATGCAGTAGCTGATGGAACTGATGTTATCATTGGTGGAGTAATGCAACACATTGAAGAAGCTGGTGTTCATTCTGGAGATTCTTCCTGTGTATTACCACCTTACAACATTACTAATGAGCAATTTGAGATAATGGTAAATTATACCAAAAAATTAGCCCGCTCTTTAAATGTAATTGGATTAATGAATATTCAATTTGCTCTTCAAAATGGAAAAATATATGTCTTAGAAGTGAACCCACGTGCTTCTCGAACAATTCCTTTTGTATCGAAAACAACAGGTGTTGCATTATCAAAAATAGCAACACAAGTAATGGTTGGTAAAAAATTATCTGAACTTGGTGTTAAAGATTTCACTTTACAATCTAATAGAGTCGCAATTAAATCTTCAGTTTTTCCATTTGCCAAATTCCCCGGTACAAATGTATTTTTAGGTCCTGAAATGCGTTCTACTGGTGAAGTAATGGGAATTGATACTACTTTTGGAAGAGCCTTAGCAAAAGCACATATTGCCGCAAGTAATGCTTTGCCCACTGAAGGAACTATATTCATATCCTTAAATCCTCACGACAAAACGAATCGAGCTATAGAAATTGCTAAAGGCTATGCAGAATTAGGGTTTACAATCACTGCCACTTCTGGTACTTCTGCTTTTTTACAAGAAGGCGGAATAAAAGTTACAACAGTATTGAAACATTATGAAGGTAGACCAAGTATAATTGATATGATAAAAAATAATGAGATTAATTTAGTTATCAACACTCCCTTGGGAGAAACTGCTCGTTACGATGAATATATAATGGGTCAAACAGCAATGAGGTATAAAGTCCCATTTTTAACTACCCTTGCCGCAGCGTTTACAGCTCTCAGTGGTATCACTGCTCAAAAGACCGAACTGCCAACATGCAGATCCATTCAAGAATATTATTTAACAACGTAAAATTGTAAAATGAGCAGTACTACCAAACCCTTAACAATCGGTGAAGTTATTAAAAAAGGTGCAGAATACTTTTCAGAAAAAGGTATTGATAGCCCTCGATTAACAATGGAGCTGTTAGCTTGCGATGTCCTTGGTATAGAACGAATTGGATTGTATTTGAATTTTGATAAGCCCTTACAAACTAAAGAATTATCATTATTACGTTCCCATACTTCTCGAAGAGCAAAGAACGAACCGTTGCAATATATTGTAGGTTCTACCAATTTTTACAAGTATCGGTTTTCTGTGAATGAAAGTGTTTTAATACCTCGACCAGAAACAGAGTTATTAGTAGAAAAAGTAATTCAATATATAAAGGGTATACAAAACGAAGCAATTTCACTTTGCGATATTGGTACTGGGTCTGGTTGTATAGCAATTTCAATAGCTAAAGAGTTTCCTCTGCTCAATATTACAGCTTCTGATATTTCAAGCGAAGCAATTAAAACAGCAAAAGTAAATGCTGAGCAACTTGGAGTTACTTCTGTTCAATTTATTGAATCTTCGTTATTAGATAAAAACCCACAAGGTGCACCATTTGATATAGTTGTATCGAATCCACCATATATTGAAAAAGAAGAAATTATCAATTTACAAGAAGAAGTAAAATCGTTTGAACCACTAATTGCATTAACTGATCAAGGTGATGGATACACTTTTTATCGAACTTTAGCTGAACGATTTTCAACTTTAGTAAAAGATAATGGTAGAATGTTCTTGGAAATTGGATACAATCAAGCGGAAACTATTCAAGCGATATTCAAAGAAAAAGACATCTATATTAAGGTTTTTAAAGATTATTCAGGTATTGAAAGAATGATAGAAATTAGAAATAGTTAAGAAATTTCTAAAATTATCGTAATTTAATAGTCCTTCGAATACTTTGTAACGTAGGAAAATGTATTTTTGTAGTTCAAATACACAAACTGTTCTTTAAAGATCAGTTATAAACAAGCTAAAATGATTTTATATTATTCAATTATTGGAGTTCTCTAATGAAAAACTGGTTCACGCTCTTCGTGATAGTAGCATCAATGGTAGTTTCATTTGCTATTTGGCAATATTGGATGGGTAATCCTGGAAACTTTGACGACGGCGAAAAACGCCTTAGCCCCAAAAAGGGAAATGTTCTTGGAATGATCTACACTGGGGGTCCTTTAGTAGCGGTACTTATTGGATTATTAGTTATTGCTGTAACGTATATTTTTGAACGTGGAATCGTTATTGCTAAAGCAAAAGGAAAATCTAATCCACAACAGTTTTTGAAAAAAGTTCAAGCAAATCTTCAAAGCGGTGCAATCGATGCTGCCATACAAGATTGTCAAAAACAAGGTGGTTCAATGGCGAACATTCTAGTTGCAGGAATAGAACGATATAAACAAGTTCAAAACGACCCAGAATTTGACACTGAAAAGAAAATTTCTGAAATTCAACGTGCTATTGACGAAACATCTAATCTGGAAACTCCTCTTTTAGAAAAAAATCTTGTTGTGCTTTCTACTGTAGCATCAACAGCTACGATGGTTGGACTTTTAGGAACAACTATTGGTATGATTAAAGCATTCGCAGCACTTGCCGAAGGTAGTGGAGCAGTTTCTTCTCAACAACTTTCTTTAGGTATTTCTGAAGCATTGTACAACACTGCTGGTGGTTTAATTGGAGCAATTGTTGCAATTATTGCCTCTAATGCATTTTCAACTGTTATCGATAATTTCGTATACTCAATTGATGAAGGCATCTTAGAAGTTATGGAAATTTTTACAGACAAAATTAAATCGAATAAGGCATAAGCGGTATTATTACGCTTATAACTCTAACAATAAAGAGGAAAAAGAATGGGTAAAGTACCTAAGAAAAAACGGCTGGGATTTGTATTAGATATGACTCCGCTCGTAGATATTACCTTTCTTCTGTTAACATTTTTTATGTTCACAGCGAAGTTTAAATCCGATGCCGAATCCGAACAAAAATTTGTTATAAAACGTCCAGAAGTTTCTCGGGATTCTTCCAAATTGCCTGATAAAGATTTAGCAACTCTAAAAATTGCTATTGACTCCGTTACGAACGATACTTCATATTATTACGAAGTTTCTAATCCGAACGATCGACTGCGAATATGGTCTGCTTCAAATGTTCCTGAAGAACAAATGAAAAAAGGACTTTTAAAAGTAGGTGGTGATGTAAAAATCTTGGACGACTTAATTCGCAATACCAGGTTAACAAGCCCTAGAACAGTTTTTGCTATCGATGCTGATGTTCGAATCCGTTATAAATGGGTATCAGATGCAATGGATGTATTACGGAAAAACCGTGCTACTGTCTTTAATTTTATCACTGAAGAGAAGAAATAAGATTATTTTCTTTTTCTGATAATACTATTTACGAACTAGAAAAAGGTTACTATTATGGCTGGTGGAGGCGAAGGATTAGGAGCCCCAGAAAGAGTCAAAAAAGGTTCGAAAGCTCATACACGTAAAAAGAAAAAACGCGTTGGCTTTAGAATAGATATGACTCCTCTTGTGGATATTACCTTCTTGTTGTTAACATTCTTTATGTTAACTACAACGATGGCGGCTCCTCAAATTATGGAAATGTCTATACCACCTCAAACAGACCCCGTTGAAGTTCCGTTATCGAAATTATTTTCTATTTCTGTACGATCTGACGGAAAGCTGTTTTGGAATATAGGTTTAGACCAACCACAACCATTAAATTTAAAAGATTTGAAATCATTAGCAATTTCTGAGAATATTCGTCAGAAAAATGAATTGATTACGGTGTTAAAAGTTTCTGAAGATGCACCGTATGGATCTGTGGTTACTATATTAGATGTTTTGAATCTTGCAGAAATTGATATTACACAACAACTTGCAGGAGAAAAACGACAAAGGAAGTTCACACTTGCAACATTAACGCCAGAAGAATTGGAGGTTATAAAACCATTATGAGTACTGTAACTATTGAACCAATTCAATTCGGCCAACGTGCTGTTCGAGCTAGAACTTTTAGATTGTTTATAAATAAAGCTACTATTAGAGCTTTCTCTTTAACTATTTTGTTGTTTGCATTGTTGTTATTGCTCTATTGGGGTTATAATACAATTCAAGAAAAACAATTTGCACTTCGGAAAAATATTCCAATTGCAAAATTACGATTGTCGGATTTACCTCCGCCACCTTCGAATTCTGACGCACCACCACCTCCACCACCACCGACTCAAGTTTCGATGACTGCTGGACCGGCGGCACGTGCTGGAACGCCCGTTCCAGTTCCTGATGCATTATTAGATCCTAACTTGAAAGATTTTGCGAATACTGATGATCTTTCTCGGGCTTCTGCTATTGGTGGTGATGGAACAGATTTTGGTGGTTTTGATAATATCGGAGATGGTAATATATCTGTAACTAATGATGTTAAAGTCAATACTCGAGAAGAAATTCCCGATCCTGATGAATTTGTTGCAGTTGAAAAAGAACCTAATGTAGATTTAGCTCAACTTCAAAAGAATGTTGAATATCCAGAAATGGCTAAACGTGCTGGGGTTGAAGGAAAAGTTTCTATTCGCGTACTTGTTTCTAAAACAGGGAAACCTAAAAAGACAATTATTGAGTCTTCTGATTCTGATTTGTTAAACGATGCAGCAACAAAAGCTGTTATGAAAACTTCCTTTACTCCTGCAATTCAAAATGGTTCTCCCATTGATTGTTGGGTTTCTATACCAATTGTCTTTAGATTACGATAATTATCGTCAATTCAATCTCTCTTAAACGTCAGCAAAGTAATTTGTTGACGTTTTTTTTTACCCATTTGTAACCTTTTTTCACTTTGCTTGTTTTAGTAGTAAGATAGGTCGTTCGATGCAATTCAGTTTAAACAAGTGAATACTATGGCTACTTCAAATCAACCTCAAAATTTTGGACTAAACCGGATAGAACGGTTACATCATTTTCAAGACTTTGTTCATACTGCATCATATAAAGGATTCGCTCGAACAATCGTTATCCTGACACTACTTTTCGTACTTAGTTTTCTTTTTTACTTCGTAGCTAAAACAAAAAGCACATACAATGCTCCACTCGCAAAACATAGTATAACCTTGACTGAATTTACGAATACGTCTCAAAAAAGTCAAGCAATTCCTGTAAAAACCTTCTCCACCTTTCACAATCTTTCGATTTCGCAAAGTACTTTTAAAAGTGTTGGAATACCAATTCCTACTTTGAAACTTGAATCGGCAACAAATTTCAATCAAATCGATTTACCTTCAACTTCATCAACTCTCCCTTCGACAAATGTAGGTGAATGGGGCATAGGAAATGTAGGCACAGAAAACACAATTGAACAACCAGTTCAGAATGTTCATAGAGAAGAAGTAATTCCATCAATTGATGAATTTATTTCAACTGATAAAGAACCAAAAGTTGATATTGCTCAACTACAAAAGTATGTTGTATACCCAGATCTCGGACTAAGAGCTGGTATACAAGGAACTGTAGTCGTAAGAGCTTTGATACTTTCTTCTGGAACTATATCGACAATTGTAGTGCTTTCATCAGATTCTGACATACTAAATGAAGCTGCAATTTCAGCGGTAAAAAAATCAGTATTTACACCAGCAATTCAAGGAAATTCTCCAATTAATTGTTGGATAACCATTCCTATCGTTTTCCAATTACGTTAATACTTTTTTGATACTTATATGACGCCTTTGATGTACCAAAGGCGTTTATTCCAATAATATTGTTTCGTATTAT
>JBDNFX010000153.1:0-7958 GCA_041689575.1 Kapaibacterium sp. (SeqCode) | reverse complement strand
AGGCAGTATCTATATCTGTTAAATCAATAATCATTTGGTCTAATTCCTTTAATGAATATTTACTTGCAGCTACTCTATACTCATCAAAAAAGTATCGATTTATTCCAGAGACTTCTAATTGTTCATTAAATGGTCTATTTTCTAATTGAGCCTCTTTCAATGACCATATTTGTAGCACCGAACGAGTAAGTGATCCCACCAACAATAACTCAATTTTATCGTGTTCTAAGAGACGAAAAAGAATTTCAGAAGCCTTTGCGCCGTTTTTCTCGTTAAACGCCTTCGTAAACTCTAAAACACTATATTCTCGAGACATTCCTACTATTTCAGCAACATCGTTGTAGGTAACCGTTTTTTTGTCTTTAGAATACGTAGAAATTTTCATAAGTTCATTATGTAATTCACGTACATTCGTTCCAATTTGATGTAACAATCCTTCCGATGCTTCTGGTGTGAGTTCAAATCCAAATTGTTTTGATGTTTCTGATAACCATTTTGGAATTGATGATTCTGAAATTTTTTGATATTCTACCCAATCAAAACTTTGAGAGATTTGAAAATATGGATAAGGTAATTTTGTTTCTTTTTTTGAACGAAGTGATTTTGAATAACCCCATAGTTTTTTATCATTAGTAAAAATGATTAAACACGTAGATGGATTTGGATTCGATAGATATGTCAAAAATGCTGGAGTTGGGTCTGATTTTTTCTTCGGCATTCCCAATAATGTTAGTAACTCGAAATGCTTGACAACTACTAATTTTTGGGGAGAAATAAAGGGGTATGATAAACAAGTAGAAACTATGAAATCTTCCGTTGTATCCGACCCGTTTACAATAGTTACATCGAAATCGTCAATTTCCCGTTTTTTTATAAATTCTGTCACTTGTGAAAATGCAGTATCTATAAAAAAATCTTCTTCTCCAAAAACTAATAAAATCGGATTCAATAGTTCAGAATTGAAAAAAACTTTAATTTGTTGAAGTTGCATTTTTTTAAGAATTTAGTAGGATTTTTTCTAGCTTTTCTTGAATCTTAGAAATTTCTAAATTTTGAACTATAAAGTCAGTAATACCAATTCGTTTTAACAACATTATCAATTCTATTGACGTAGTTGATGAAAATATTACTATTGGTATTTTTGCAGTTTCCTCGGTTGCACGGATTTTTTTGAGCAAACCTAAACCACTATTATCTGGAAGATTAATATCCATAATAATAAGACTTGGGACAGATTTCGAAATTTGTTTTAAAGCTTCTGAAGCATCTGTTGCTTCTTCAAAACGGGCTCCAATTTGTTGCAATACATTTTTTAACAAACGCCTGTATGATGAATCATCATCAACAATCAGAACGTTTTTTGCTAAAGTACTCATACATTACTTTTCTATATTTTTTGGATCTAATACATCGCGTAGTCCATCTCCAAATAAGTTGAAAGCAAATACAGCGATTGCCATTGCAATACAAGGATATAAGGTTAAGCCCCAATTTGAACCAGCAGCGATATAACCATAACCATCACGAATCATTTGCCCCCATGATGGAGTAGGAGGTTGAACACCTAATCCAAGGAAACTTAAAGATGCTTCAGATATAATCGCAGTAGCAAAACCTGCTGTAGCAATTACAATAATTGGTCCTAATGCATTTGGTAAAATATGTCTAAAAATTGTTCGAATTGTTCCGTACCCTAAAGCACGAGTTGCTTCTACATATTCTTGTTCACGTAATGAAAAGAATTGACCACGAACTATTCTCGCAATATCCACCCAAGAAGAAATTCCAATGGCTACAAATGTTTGCCAAAAACCTTGTCCCAAAACAACTGAAAATGCAATTACTAATAAAATTGTTGGGAACGACCAAACTACATTTACAAACCACATTATGACATCGTCAGTATACCCCCGAAAGTAACCAGCAAATGCACCAAGAATTATGCCAATAAACAATGCAATTGATTGAGAAATTAACCCAACGGCTAGAGAAACTCTTGCACCATAAATAATTCGAGAAAAAACATCACGACCATAACGGTCAGTGCCAAAGTAATATAGTGGTTCTTTATGCCATTCATTTTCTGAATCACCAAATAGAGAAACAGTTTCTATTTTTTGATTTCTTGAAAGAGCGTCGATATAAAAAACTGTATCTTTTTTGATAATGTAAGATTGTATTGCTATGATAATAGGTTTTTCGAGATTTGCTTTGTTCTTTTTTAATAGTACATTTCCCCTAAACATAGAAGGTTGAATTGCGTATTCTAAAACTTGTACTGTTGGGTCAAAAGTGGAAATTGATCCTGCAAATATTGCAAAAATTACCATTAGTATAATGACAATTATTCCACCGACAGAACCGTAGTTTTTTAACAACTTTCGTACAACCTTTTTGTATTGACTTTCTGATGTATGTTGAGCTTTATTCATAGTTATGATATTTTCACTTTCGGATCTACAAAGGAATAAATAATATCGACAATTAGATTTACAGCAACAAAGATTACAGCGGTGAAAAGAACTGTTCCTTGAATCATTGGAAAGTCTAATTTTTCAATTGCATTTAATGTAACTGTTCCAATTCCGGGCCAGTTAAATATATATTCAACAAAGAAAGTACCTGCAAGTAAACCAGCGAACCAAGCACTTACGGTTGTTATAACAGGATTTAATGCGTTACGTAATGCATGTTTAACAATAACTTTTGCTTTACTTAAACCTTTTGCATTCGCTGTACGAATGTAATCTTGATGAAGAACTTCTAACATACTCGAACGAGTTACTCTTGCAATAATAGAAAGTGGTCGTAAGGCTAAGGTAATAACTGGTAAGGTCAGGTATTCCCATCCCTTGTTTATGTACCCGGAAATTGGAAACCAATCGAGCACTACTCCAAACAATAAAGCTATCAATAATCCCACTACAAAGGCAGGAAGCGATATTCCTAATAAGGCAACAGACATTGCAGTTGTATCGAAGAAGGATTGAGGTTTTAACGAAGATAACACTCCTAATCCAATGCCAAGAATTGTTGCAACAATCATTGAAGTAAATGCTAGTAATGCAGTTGCAGGGAAACGGTCTGCTATAGTTTCTAAAACATCTCTATTAGTAGAATAAGATCTTCCCAAATCACCTTTTGCTAACCTTCCTACATAAGAGAAATATTGAATAATTGCTGGTTGGTCGAGCCCTAATTGTTTTCTTAGAGACTCAACGGAAGCAGCGTCAGCTCGTTGACCCAACATTAACCGTGCAGGATCTCCAGGTAAAATAAAATTTATGAAAAATGTTACCGTAATTACTCCTATGAGAACAAGGAAGGAGTAGAATATTTTTCGAATTATAAATTGTATCATTTTAACGCATTACTAATATTTTTGGAGGAACTTCTCCGTTGTTTGCAAATTTAATGAGAGCATTTCGAACATGCTCTTTGACATGTTCTCCTTTTGCAACTATTAACAGTCCATAGGTTGTATAATAATCTTGTGCTATTATCATATCGTCAGATAACTGATGCACTGAGCAACGTAAAATTGTTTGTTCACTTAAATTGTCTCTATCATATTCTACTAAATGAACAAATAAATCTACAACTTCTTGATTGAAAATGGTTTTCTTTTTTGAGAGCAGGTATTGAACTGCTTGAGTTGAACGTTTTTGAGATTGGGCAACTAATGCAGTTCCATTTATTGCCGAAAGTGAGGAGTCTGTCATTTGAGTACGATCTCTTTTGCGTCGAAATACTGCATTATGATAGAAATCTACAACGGAAATTATCTGTGCACCAATATGAATTTCACTTCCACTTAAATGGTAAGGGAAACCTGATCCATCAACTTTTTCATGATGTTGTAAAATTATATCTCCAATTGAGTCAAAATTAGAATTTTGACTCAACAACTGTTTACCGAGTTCAGGATGTTTGTAATAAATTTTTTGTTCTTCATTCGTAAATTCAGAATAATACTTAGAAGATATATAATCTGGAAAACCAATTTTACCAATGTCATGGAGTAAAGCAGCTGTTTGAATTTCAAATACTTCATATCCTTGAAAGCCTAATTGTTGTGCGATTAATGCACTTTTAGTAGCAATAAATCTGCAGTGGCTTCCTTCGTAGAATCGTTCATTGGTAGAAATTAAAGATTCCATTATGTCAATTGTACTCATAAAACTTTTAGCTGCTTCTGTAGAAGCAACATCTAGTTGTTTTTCAAGTATTTCTATGGAAACAGGAGTAGCAATTGAAGATTCCATACGGTTTACAGACATATTTTTTTCATTTAATTAATTAAATTGGTATAGCATCTAAATCAACAGTTTGAATATTTTTCGGTAAAAAACCTAAAAATGAATGTGCTATGGTGGGAAAATTTGAATCGTTGTCTGTAATATAGAAATCTACTTTTGAACTAGATTCTTTCAACGATATAAATTGTACTTGAAATTGAGGCAACATTACCCTTACTAATTCTGCTGTAGATTGACCACAATCCACAAGTTGAACATTTGGTAGTTCATTTTTAAATTGTTCTTTTAACATAGGATAATGTGTACAACCTAATACTAAAGTATCAATTTCATTTTGATGCAATACTTTTGAGTACTCATTTATTATTAACTTTGTAGATTGATGGAATTGCCAATTTTCTTCAACAATCGGAACTAATAGTGGGCAAGCAATTGAAGTTATTTTTATTTTTGAATTTGATTTGTTTTTAATAGCGACAGAATAAGCATTTGAACGAATAGTTGCTTTTGTTCCTATTACACCAATGGAATTATTCTTAGTGCTTTCCACTGCAACACTTGCAGCTCCTTCAATGACACCAATAACTGGAACATTTACCATACTTCGTACAAAATCTAAAGCAACTGCAGATGCAGTGTTACAGGCTATTACGATGAATTTTGCACCTTTTTCAACTAAAAATTGAGAACATTGAAGGGCATAATTTTTTACAGTTTCTTCTGATTTATTACCATAAGGAACTCTTGCAGTATCGCCAAGATAAATAAAATCTTGTTCAGGAAGTATTTCTAACAATCTGTTTAAAACAGTTAAACCTCCAACTCCAGAATCGAAAACACCTATTGGAGCAGAAGAAATAGCTAATTCAGGGTATATCAAAGCTTCTTACTTTTGAATGAATACAATAACAGTATATATCAAGCGAATATACGGATAATTTCTCTTAATTTTGTTCCTTATTGAGAAATAACCTATTTTTGTATACTTTAAAAACAAATTTGGACTATAATGAAATTTCTTAGTTCGTTCACTTCAATTCGAAATTTATCCCCCAATTTCAAACAATATGGTCTTTTAGTCGGAATTTTTATTCTCGGTTGTGAAACAGTTTTTGCTTCTGGAACATCAGTGTTTGAATCTACTTTCTTATGGATTGCTATTTTACTTGTTGCAGCAAAACTTTCTGGTATTATTGAAAAAATAAAACAACCTGCAGTTCTTGGTGAATTGTTAATGGGTGTGTTTTTAGGCAATTTAGTTTTACTGAACCTTACATGGTTTGAACCAATTAAGACCGATGTCTATGTAAAATTCATTGCAGAACTTGGTGTAATAATACTACTCTTTCAAGTTGGATTAGAATCTACAATTCACGATATGAAAAAGGTTGGTATTCCAGCACTTGTTGTAGCCTTAATTGGAGTTGTTGTTCCATTTATGTTAGGAACTTTCGTTGTTGGACCATTATTAATTCCGAAAGAACATTTTACAACTTTACCAAGTTACATTACAGTTGACCACGTTTATTTATTCTTAGGTGCTACTTTAACTGCAACTTCAGTAGGAATAACCGCCAGAGTATTTCAAGATTTAAATATACTACGGTCAAAAGAATCTCAAATAGTTCTTGGTGCTGCTGTTATTGATGATGTATTAGGATTGATAATTTTAGCGGTTGTAACAGCCATTATTAAGGTTGGATCAGTTTCTGGATTAGACATTACAATTATTCTTGCTAAAGCAATTGCATTTTTAGTTGGTGCGGTCCTTATTGGTACTTATGCAGCTCCAGGATTTACCCGCTTCCTATCGTTAATTTCTAAATCAGGATCTATGAAATTTACATTTGTAATTTCATTTTGTTTACTGTTTTCATATCTAGCATATTTAATTGGTTTAGCTCCTATAGTAGGTGCTTTTGCTGCAGGTTTAGTTTTAGACCAAGTACATTATAAACATTTCGATTCTTCACTTTTTGCTTCTGAGATTAGATCTATAGTTTCAAGAGGTTCTACTGAGTTAAAATATGATATCGAAGGAGCACTGAAAAAACACGATCATCATCATGTAGAAGAATTAGTTGCTCCATTAGGAATGTTTGTTACTCCTGTTTTCTTTGTATTAACTGGAATGTTAGTAGATTTACGAACCTTTATGCAATGGGAATTACTTCTAAGTGGGCTTGCTATTAGTGCGGTTGCAATTGCAGGTAAATTACTTGCAGGTCTAGGTGCGGGTAAGGGCAAAAACAAACTTTTAGTCGGTATTGGAATGGTACCTCGTGGTGAAGTAGGACTTATATTTGCCGCTACAGGTAAAGCCATTGGAGTAGTAAACGATGAAATTTATTCAATTGTTGTTATAATGGTAATAGTAACTACGTTAATTACACCACCACTGTTGTCATTTGTATTGAAACGATCTTCTGTTAAGCATTAATATTTTCACTATTCAACAGATAGTTTAACATTATATTTCTTTGATAAATTCTTTGCTGTTTCTTCTGCTTCAGTTTTAGTAGCAAATCCCCATAGGAATACTTTATAAATTGGATTTTTATCTTCTAAGTAGGCATCAAAATAAGACTTGATGCCTCTTTCATTCCACTCATTCACCTTTTGTTGTGCTTCGTATTCTGAAGATACTTGACCTGCTTTTATTTCATAAGGTTTTCTAGATGGATCCAACCAAAGTATTTCAACTCTTCTGTTAAATTCTTCTTCCCACTGACTTAGTTCTATAGCCTGTAACGGCTTTGAAGCACCCACTTCTTTCACATAAATTTGATTTGGAACTACACCATAGTTCACCAATTCAGCTCTTACGTTCTTTGCTCTAAAATCTGCAAGTACACTATGTTCTTTAGAATTTGAGAACTCTTTTGGTGAAGTATTTCCTACCAAAAGAATTTTCTTACTTGGATCTTTTATCAACATTGTTGCAATGTTTTTTAACATTGTTAAATAGTTTGGATTGACATTGCTTTGATGATAATTAAAATAGAGTGAAGAAGATTCTAAAATCTCTAGACTGTCGAACTTACTAATAAATTCAACTTCTGGTGAATAAACCACATTAAGATTTTTTTCATCAGAAATTGTAGGTGGGATTGTAGAAAGTTCTTGTTTTGAAACTACTTGAATAGTAAAGGTTTCGTTAATTTGTTCAAAATTAATTTTAGGAATTGTCAGTGTGTATCCAATTTTTTGAGAATAATAAATTTCTTGAAGGATTTTCATTATGTCAGTTGTATTTGAATTTTCAACAGCGTAAAACGCTCCTCCTGTTGAACTTGTAAGCAATTTATAATAATAGCTATCAATTTGGCTATTAAACGACAGTACAGTAACTGGTATAGAGTTTGAACGAGCTTTGTTTACAACATCGACAATGTTTTTATGAATTGAAGCATTGTCATTTGAGTGAACTAATAAAACTATAATGGGGTCTATAAATTCATTTTTTCTTGAAATAGCGTCATCTAATGCAGTATAGGTTGCTATATATGGAGCACTCATTCCCCAAGGAATCATAGTCATAGAATTCTGAATTTCTTCAATCATTTGTTTTTTACTTTGGGATGCTGATATTGTTTGTACATCTTGATTAAATGCATAAAATGAATAACGATCTTCGTCGGCTGTGTTCGAAACAAAAGTTAACAACTGGCGAAGAATAGATTTAATTTTAGTGTCATT
>JBDNFX010000152.1:0-13021 GCA_041689575.1 Kapaibacterium sp. (SeqCode) | reverse complement strand
ACCCTTGCATCAATGCACTTGCACCTAAGCGGTTAGCCCCGTGATCGGAAAAATTAGCTTCTCCTAGAACAAAAAGCCCTGGTACAGTTGACATTAGGTTATAATCAACCCAAAGCCCACCCATTGTATAGTGAACAGCGGGGAAAATTCTCATAGGAACTTCGTATGGATTTTCACCAGCGATTTGACGGTACATATCAAAAAGATTACCGTATTTTTCTGCAATTGTATCTTTACCTAAACGGCCAATTGCATCAGCGAAATCTAAATAGACGGCTAAACCAGATTCACCTACACCTCGACCTTCGTCACACACAGCCTTAGCTGCACGAGATGCTACATCACGAGGAACTAAATTACCAAAAGAAGGATATCTTCTTTCTAAGTAATAATCTCTTTCTGATTCAGGAATATCATTTGGTTTCCGTTTGTCTCCAACTGTTTTTGGAACCCAAACTCGACCATCGTTACGTAAACCTTCAGACATTAAAGTAAGTTTAGATTGTATATCGCCATGAACAGGAATACACGTTGGATGAATTTGCGTAAAACAAGGATTCGCAAACCAAGCCCCACGTTTGTGAGCTCTCCAAGCTGCCGTTACATTACAACCTTTAGCGTTGGTAGAAAGGAAAAAAGCATTTCCATATCCACCTGTTGCTAACATTACTGCATCGGCAAGATGACGTTCAATTTTACCAGTAATTAAATTTCTGGTTATAATTCCGCGAGCTTTTCCATTGATGACAACTAAATCTAACATTTCTGTTCTGGAGTGCATTTCAATAGTCCCTGCACCAATTTGGCGTTCAAGAGCGGAATAAGCACCAAGAAGCAATTGTTGTCCAGTTTGTCCACGAGCATAGAACGTACGTGAAACTTGAGCACCACCGAAAGAACGGTTGTCTAAAAGACCACCATATTCTCGTGCAAAAGGTACACCTTGAGCAACACATTGATCGATAATATTTACACTTACTTCGGCAAGACGATATACATTCGCTTCACGAGACCTATAATCTCCACCTTTGACAGTATCATAGAAAAGTCTATAAATGCTATCGCCGTCGTTTCGATAATTTTTAGCAGCATTAATTCCACCTTGAGCTGCAATAGAGTGAGCTCTTCTTGGTGAATCTTGGAAACAGAAAGTTTTCACTTTGTAACCCATTTCTGCCAAAGAAGCAGAAGCACTTGAACCTGCTAAACCAGTACCAACTACGATAACGGTAAATTTTCTTCTATTTGCAGGATTAACTAATTTTGAATCGAATTTGTGAGTTGACCATTTTTCAGCAATTGGTCCACCTGGTATTTTTGCGTCTATCATAAGTGAGCTCCATTCATGTTTGAGACTATAAACATATAAATTGCAATCGTTGAATAACCTAATGCAACGAAAACACCAAAAAGGGTGGAAATAGTTCTCAGTATGGGCATATATTTTGGAGAATTTAACCCTAATGATTGAAATGAACTTTGAAAACCATGACTAATATGAACTCCAACGCAAATTGCCCCTCCAACATAAAAAAGAGCTAATCCTAAGTTCTTAAAAGAGTACAGTATAACATCATAAACAACAGGTACCCCTACGGTTGTTGATTGTACAACATCAATTGATGGAATTATTGCAAATTTAATATTCAACAAATGAAATATCAAAAACAAAAGTAAATAAGAACCAGTAATAATAGTAGTGGCAGAACCTAAGGTTCGAACCCCAGCACTTTTTTTAACAGCATATTGAATAGGTCGAGCAGCCCTATTTTCAAAAACTAATTTCAATGTCATAACAATATGAACAACAAATGCTAATGCAAATAATAGTTCAATGACAACAAACCCAGGTAATGCATGGAGATTTTTAGCATACTCCATAAATGCTTCTTTTCCTATTAAAAGGTTTAAATTTCCTAAAAGATGCATTAAAACGAATAAACAAATGGCTAGCCCTGTTATACCGACGACAAATTTTTTGCCCACAGAAGAACCAAAAACCTTGGAAAGAATTGACACTATGTAACCTTTCTATAGTAATAAGATAATTTTTTATATAAATTATAATGAAGCAGTTTCAAGAATATGAAGCATATCTTTGACTGCACGTTCCAAACCGAAAATCAAAGCTCTTGAAACTAAAGAATGTCCAATACTTACATCTTCAATTTCGGGAATTTTTGCAATTGCAAAGGTGTTATTGTAAGATAATCCATGCCCAGCAACAACGTTCAGTCCAATAGATTGAGCAAAATTTGCGGCTGTTCTTATTTTATCTAATTCAATTTCTTGATTTTTTCCTGAAGCATTTGCATAATGACCTGTATGAAGTTCTACGATTGTAGCTCCAATTTGTTGAGAAATAGAAATATCTATTTCATTTGGTTCAACAAATAAACTAACCGGTATGTTCCTTTTATAAAATCCTTGAACAACACTTTCATAGAATGGAATTGATTCTTGAAGATTTAGTCCACCTTCTGTTGTTAACTCAAGTCGTTTTTCTGGAACTATAGTAACTAAATCTGGAGTAAGATCGTAGGCGATGGCAATAATTTCTTTTGTAGGTGCCATTTCAAAATCAAATGTACAAGAAATGGAGTTTCGAATAGCGAAAACATCTTTGTCATTTATGTGTCTTCGGTCTTCACGAAGATGAACGACAATTCCGTTAGCACCGTATAACTCTGATAATACGGCAGCTGTTACAGGACTTGGTTCAATACCACCACGAGCATTTCTAAGCGTTGCAAAATGGTCAACATTTACAGTAAGTTTAGTCATCAATACAAGATTTGAGAAAAAGAATAGTACAAAAATACATAAAACTATTGATTAAAGTGAAACTGAGTGAACTTTTCAACAGCAATAGTTTCAAATTGATTGATGTTTTGTATCATACTTAAATTTTTGCTGAAATTTTCTTGGATTGAAATTATTTTAAATGTTATGAGAAATTAAAATTGTATATTGCTATCGAACAAAAATAGATTTTATAAACAAAATTATATATATAGTATGAACGTAAGAATTACATACCTAATTGTAATGGCAACAGTGATGCTCGGCAACTTTACTTTCTTGTTTTCATTAGAAGGTAAGCAACAGTCGACAACTAAATCTGGAAAACCAACTTATATAAAAAATATGGGTCAATGGGACAAAAACGTCCAGTATTTAGCCAAAACTCCAAATATGGATGTTTGGGTAACTGAAAGCGGAATCACTTTTGACGCATATTCATTTGTTAAGGGACAAGATGGAACCCTAAAAAAAGGAACTGTTATAACAATGGATTTTCATAAAGAAAAACCATTAGTTTCAACAAGTGATGATTTAAGTACTTCTGTATTTAATTATTATTACGGAACCGAAAAAAATTGGAAAGAAAATGTCCCATCGTTTAATAAAGTTCTATTGCACGAAGTTTATACTGGAATAGATGCAGTTTTACTTTTTGATGATACAAAGCCTCGATATGACTTTATCGTAAAACCAGGTGCTAACCCCAAAGATATAAAATTTACCTTTTCTGGAGAAGTATTAGCAACGCACGACAAAGATCACGAAGTACAAATTAGTACTATTTTAGGTTCATTGGTAAATTCTAAACTTCTTGCTTACCAAGTCGTTAACGGCGAAAAAGTAACGGTACCTTGCTATTTTGATGCCACTTTTACTGAAAATGGTGTTGAAATGTCATTTGATGTTGGGAAATATGACATAACAAAAAACCTTGTAATTGACCCAGTTGTTTACTTTAGTTTTGTTGGAACTGCTGGTTCCGAAGAAATTCGTACAATCAAAGTTGCCTCAGATAAATCAGTAATTGTAGGAGGTTGGACCACAAGTGGAACTTTCCCAACTACAACTGGTTCGTATCAAGAATTATCAAAAGGTGGTTCAACAGATGCATTTATTACTCGATTAGCTCCAAATATGGAGACTATTCTTTATTCTACATATATTGGCGGTACTGGTGCTGATACTATTAACAAATTGGTCTTAGATGTAGATAACAACATATATTGTGTTGGTACTACAACTTCAGGTGACTATCCTACAAGTACCGTTGCAGCGTTTAAAATTTTCGGTGGACAATCAGATGCATTTGTGACAAAGTTCAATTTTGATGGAACTTTGCGTTTTTCAACATTGTACGGTGGAAATGGCATTGAATATGGAGTTGCAATAGCAATAAATGTAAATAACGAACCTTTTATTACAGGCGCGACATTTTCTATAAATCTTCCAAAAACAGCAATTTCGGTTGATGATAGTTACAATGGTGGTGGGGATGCGTATATTGCTAAATTCGATGCAAATGGTGCTACACTTATAACAAATTCTTATTTAGGAGTTTCTGCACAAGGAAATGCAAATCAAAGTCCAAATGACTTTGATTGTGGATTAGATATTGCGATTGGTCCAAATGGTACAATACATATAGTAGGTGAAACTCGTTCTGGTTCTTTCCCTTCTATGCCACCAACTTCATTTAATCCTGTATTTACACCATTCGATAGATCGCACAATGGTGGTTCAGATGCTTTTATAACAAAAATGCAACCACAAGCAAGTGGTTACCTCTATTCAACTTTTTTCGGTGCAACAGGCGAAGACCGTGCAGTAGCAGTAACTGTTACCGCTGATAATCAAGCTGTTGTGCTAGGAACTACAACTTCTACAACTTCATTTGGAGCTGTACCTGCTGGTTATTAAACAACGAATGCGGGACAAACAGACTTTTTTGTTACAGAAATAAATACTCAAGCAAAACCAACATCGTTTACCTATTTGGGAAGTAATCAAATTGAATCTGGTTCTTGCATTCAGATTGACCCCAAAAATGGTGATGTTTATATTTCTGGTAGCACAAGTTCAAGTGGTATTGCAATCATTGGGTCTGATATCCAAACTACGAATTCAGGTGGAACTGACGGATACATTGCTCAATTTAATTCAACACTGAGTGAAATCAAATTTTCTACTTTTATTGGTGGAACTGGTTTTGATAACGTGAATCAAATTGTAGTCGATGATGAAGGAGATGTATACTACGCTGGAATCTCTTCTGCGAACAATGTTCCAAAAACTAGTCAATGGTCGTCTTACCAGGGAATTTATAATGGTGGAAGTAGCGATGGGATAGTTGGTAAATTTTCAAAAAAATCAATTACAATTTCTTCACCTGCCGATGGAACTACGATTTGTCCGGGTCAAAACCTAACAATGCAATGGGCAACTACCTATCCAACAAATACTCCATTTTTTGTAGAATTATCTATTGATAATGGACCCTTTATCCAAAGCGGAAGCCCAGTTACTGTAAATCAATTTGTGTATCTAGTTCCAGTCATTACTCCTTCTTCTACTAAAATTCGTTTACGAGTTCGACACGCTTCAGGAGTTCAAGCAACTACAGGTGAATTAAATGTAGGAAGTGTACCTATTATTACCGTTCAACCAACAAATATTACAGTTTGTGAAGGCGATACAATTAAAATCCAAATTCAAGCAACAGGTGATGGAATTAGTTATGAATGGAGAAAAGGTTCAACATTGATTCCAAATGCAAATACGAACACTTTAACTATACTTAATGCTAAGTTAACAGATGCGGGTTCTTTCAATTGCACTGTTCGTGGTGAATGTACTCCATTCCCAGTTAGTACAAATACAACAGTAACTGTAAGAAGAAAAACATCTGTTACTTCTCAACCAATAGATTTAATGGCTGTTGTAGTGGGATCAAATATTGAATTTTGTGTTGTTGCTGAAGGAAGCAATCTTACATATCAGTGGTATCAAAATGGGATTAACCTTGGTACTGCCATCGCAACTGCTCAAACAAGTTGTTTGAAAATCAACAGTGTAAATACGAATTTTGAAGGTAAATACTATTGCATTATAAGAGGTGATTGTGGAGTTGATTCTTCACGTATTGCTGATTTAACTGTTGGTGGTACGGGTTCAAATGATGCAAATAGTCCAATTTTTGCTTCATTTATAATGAATTCAAACACAACTGGCGTGTTAACTGTTGACCCAATTGCACAATGTTATTCGAAAATTTCTTTAGTAAATTCATTAGGTATGGAAGTTATGAATTTGCAATTAGGTACACTTTATAACAAATCAACAATCCTATTAGATTTAAGTACTTTAACAAGTGGACTTTACTGGATTTCAATTGAATGTGGCACTCAACGCTCAGTTATTAAAGCTCCAATTGTAAGATAATTACAGTATTGTTGAACGATTTTTTTTCGATTCTTAAACACAATGTTTTGCAACTTTGTGTTTTTTTTTACTATTGGTGTGGTAGTTTCCTGACACTAGTACGATTCATAGAATAGTATTTATAAAAGACCAAAAACCTTTTTCTCAAGAGGAAATAGCCTTAGAACAACCAACATCCTTAATATATACTAAAAAAAGAACACTTAGATTCTCATTTATACTTCTAATTTATTTTAGGAGTTATTTAAAGTATATTTATGGCATAGTTTTCCCATCATTTGATGTAAGATGTTACTTCAAATTTTTTCTCTACAGTACAATTTTAAGCTACTTATGAAAATATTACTCACGTTTTTAATATTGATTCAATCCTTTGTTGTTTCATTTAGCAATGGTTTACAAAATGAATTTATCAAAAATAATGGACAATGGAATACTGAAGTCCTTTTTATGGGCTCATTCCCAAATGTAAATGTTTGGGTCACTAGATCTGAAATTATTTTCGATCATTACAAACTAAACATTGAACCAAGTTCAAAGGCAGGTGTAGTCTTAAAAATGAAATTTGAAGATTCCCATCTAAATACGCAAGTATATGGAATTGATGGATTAGAATCCTCGGTAAGATATACTCAAAGCAATAGAGAATTTACTACACAATCGTATAAAAATGTTGTCTTTCATAATTTATACACAGGTATTGATTTAGTTTTAAAGTCTGAAAATGCTAAACCAAGATATGACTTTGTAGTTCAACCATTTTCAAACCCTGATCAGATAAAAGTTTGATTTGAAGGTCATAACTCACTCAAACAACAAAAAAACTCAATAGATTTTCTAACTTCTATAGGCACCATTTCGAATGGAAATTTGAAAACTTTCCAAGTAGTAAATGGTACCGAAATTCCTATCGAAAGTAATTTCAAACAGAACAGTAAAAATGAATTCGCTTTTAAAATCGGATCCTACGATACTTCAAAAGAATTGATTATTGATCCAATTGTTTCGAGTACCTTTTTAGGAACAGCACTGAATGATGGAATTACTTCAATGACTGTGGACAAACTGAAGAATGTAATTGTTGTAGGCTGGACAAATAGCCCAACATTTCCAACTTCAGTAGGAACGTATAAAGAACAATTTTCTCAAGGCGGAACAGATGCTTTTGTCGCTAAATTTTCTCCTGATATGAAAAATTTACTTTTTTGCACATACTTAGGTGGTTCTGGAGTAGACACAGCTTTGTGTGTTAAAACAGATGAATCAAACAATATATACGTTGCCGGAGTAACCTCTTCTGCAGATTTTGGGGTTTCAGCTGTTGCACCGGATAAAATTTATAATGGTCAGACTGATGGGTTCTTGATAAAATTAACTCCTCAAGGAACGCGCACTTTTGCTACTTACATAGGTGGTATAAACGAAGATAAAATTACTGCAATTGCAATTGGTGTAGATAATTCAATCTATGCAACAGGTTGTACCTTTTCAACTAATTTTCCTACTACGACTGGAGTTGTTGATGTTAGTTACAATTCTGGTGGTGATGCATTTTGCACAAAAATAGATGCAAATGGGACCATCTTTGCCTTTAGTACTTTCTTAGGTTTAACTGTTCGAAATAATAACCCTGCAGAATATGATTGTGGTAATGACATTTTAGTAACAGATAATGGTGATGTTATAATAGTTGGAGAAACTAAATCTGGAAATTTCCCTGTATTCCCATTCTTAGGTCAATGGTGGGAACCTGCACCAGCGTTTTTGCCTATTTCAAATTCACTTAAAGGACCCTCCGATGGTTTTGTAGTAAGGTTAAATGGAAATGCTTCTACATATAGGTATTCTTCTTATTTTGGTGGTACAGGCGACGAACGTTGTACTGCTGTAGATATATCTAAGGATAATAGAGTTGTTTTTACGGGAACTACAAACTCTACAACTGGAATAGTGCCAATTACGAATGCATATCAATCATCTGTGAAAGGAATGAGTGATTGTTTTATTGGACGTTTTTCAATAGATTGGAAAATACAAGCCTTTACCTACTTTGGTGAAAGCAGAGATGAAGTTCCAACAAAGATTCAAATCAATCATTCAAATGGTGAAGTATATTTGGCAGGTGAAACTAATTCTCAGTTGTTTTTCACTACCAACGATGCACAACAACGTACCTATGGTGGATTAAATGAAGGTTTCATTACTAGATTTAATTCTGAATATAATCAAGTAATATATTCAACATTTGTTGGTGGTTCTCAAGATGATAAAATCACTGGTTTTTTCTTAGATGAAAATTATGATATTTATTACGCTGGAAATACAAATTCTTCATCTGGTGTTATTCCGAACAATGTTGGCTTTCAACAAGTATCAAATGGTGCAACGGATGGTTTTATTGGAAAATTAGTTTTAAAAACATTGACACTTACTACACCTCAAACAAATGCTGTTTGGTGTCCCGGATCTACTGTAACTATACAATGGAATACTGACTATCCTAACGGATCTGAGTTTGAAGTATTCTTATCATCAGATTCTGGAAAAATATACAATTCTATAAAAAAATTGAGTGCTAATAGTTTCCAATATTTAGTTCCAAACACACTTAAACCTGGATCGTTGTATGCATTAAAAGTTCAACATATTTCAGGATTAGTTTCAGAAATTAATGGAATAACTGTTTCAAAAGTTGTCTCCTTGGTAGATCAACCCAATAGTACAACAGTTTGTTTTGGAGATACTGTCGTTTTTTCTGCTAAAGGTACTGGTGAAAGTGTTCAATATGAATGGAGAAAAGGGAATGAGATTATGAAAATATCAACTGATTCAACCTTAGTTATTTCAAATGTTTCTTCTTTAAATGCCGGAAATTATACTGTTACCATTCGTGCAAGTTGTGGTTCTCCAGTTTTATCGGATGTTGTTACTTTAACAGTAAAACTAAAAACGAAAGTTTTAACAACTCCACCAGATAAAACAATAATGGAAAAAACTACTTTATCGTTGTGTCCTACCTATGATGGAATCGCTCGTTCATATCAATGGTATTTTAACAATAGCTCAATGGGAAGTGGATATCAGAATGAGTGTCTGTTAATACCAAATATCAACAAAAACTTTGAAGGCGATTATCGCTGTGTAGTTTCTGGAGATTGTGGTACCGATACAACAAAACCAATTGCTATTAAAGTCGATTTGTTTGTTTCTGTTTTTGAATCAAAAGATCTTAAATTCAATGTAATTCAAATTGGAAATGAAACCTTTGTTCGATCAGTTAATACATCCGAACCAATAATTGAAATGAACATTTATAATTCTCTAGGAACTGCACTTGAAATTCCAATTGTAAATCTTCAAGGTGAAAATATACTTTTGCCATCGTCTCAATTGTCGAGTGGTTATTACTTTGTACATATCAAGACTGCAAAACAAAGTTATGTTCTGCCCTTTTCAGTTCTAAAGTAAAGAGTTTGTAAATTGTTTTGTTTAATGAGATATCTCCAAAATAGTTTCAATTATGTTTATAAGCGATATTTCAAAAGAAGAATTCGAAGATTCTCAAAAAGTAGAAGGTTCGCAAATCAAATCGCCTATTTTTAATGAAATTTTAGCTCTGTATCCTGATTTCTCTAAAGACAGTTTTCTTTCAAAAAGAGAATTTTTAACCTTTAGAACGAAGTATCTTATCAGTATATTAAATTCAGATATGGTAGTTTTATCTGAATCTGTCAATGATGTGCTCCTTTCAATTCAAGATAATGAAGTTGTTAAGGTTGAAACTGATGAAGAATCTGATAAAAAGCGTACATTTGGGCAACGTGCTGCAGACAACATAGCCTCTTTTGGTGGAAGTTGGAAGTTCATAATAATATTTATCGTTGTCTTGTTCTTTTGGATAATTACAAATTCATTGTTCTTTTTGAAAGCCTTTGATCCTTACCCATTTATATTATTAAACTTGTTTCTTTCTAGTATCGCTGCATTTCAAGCACCAATAATTTTGATGAGCCAAATTCGGCAAGAAGAAAAAGATAGAGAACGTGCAAAAATGGATTTTAATATCAATTTAAAATCAGAAATAGAAATTAAATTACTTCACGAGAAAGTAGATCACTTGGTTCTGCAATTGCATCAGAATACTGCGGCTACAGAAATAATTCAATCCTTTATAGATCGAAATAATTCTACAAATAGTCAAATGACTTGATTATATCTGTTTTGAAACACTTAAGAATTATCACAACCGTTTCTTAAAGTACTTTTAGATTTAACAAGATAATTTTGTATGGTTCAATTACTGAAATCTTCTATCGGTAGATTGCGAATAATCGCCTTTGTAGAAGGATTTTCTTTTTTAATTATTCTCTTCATTACAATGCCATTGAAGTATTTTTTTTCAATTGGGCAACCGAATAAAGTTGTAGGAATGTTACACGGAGTTTTATTCCTTTTGTATATATATGCTGTAATGCAAGCTACATTCGATTTGAAATGGAAAAAGCAAAAGTGGTTCCTAGCATTAGTAGTTTCAGTGATTCCATTTGGAAACTTTTGGGCAGATAAAAAATTATTCATAGAATAATGGAGCGAAGAATGGAAATTAATAGAAATGTAGGTTCGTTTGGTAATTCAGAGTCTGGGATCGAAATTCACAGAATGATGCCAAAAGTGTATGGCTGGATGTTTGCTGGACTTCTTACAACAGCATTCTCTTCAGCGTATGTGCTTTCAGATATTTCCATTGTTGAAGCAATATTTTCAAATAGTCTTGTATTCTTTGGACTAATTATTGCCCAATTTATGTTAGTTGGATATTTGGCTAGTCGAATTTATAGTATGTCTAAAACCACAGCAGCAAGTGTGTTTCTGGGATATTCATTATTAAATGGAATAACACTTTCTATTGTGTTTTTAATGTATACATCAAGTTCGGTTATTTCAACATTCTTTATATGTTCAGCAATGTTTGCTGGTGCAAGTGTATATGGACTAGTTACTAAGAAAGATTTGACTGGTGTTGGTTCTTTTATGATGATGGGACTTTTTGGAATAATTATAGCAATGGTTGTTAATTTATTTCTCCAATCAAGTGCAATTCAATGGTTGATTTCAATAGTGGGAGTAGTAATCTTTACTGCATTAACTGCCTACGATACACAAAGAATCCAAGACCAGTTCCGCAAACATGGTATCAGCGATACAATAGCAATACACGGAGCTTTACATTTATATTTAGATTTTATTAACCTTTTCCTGTTTTTACTACGATTATTAGGGAATAGACGTTAACCTACTATTATGGACGAAGATTTACGTTTATCGGCAATAGAAGCCTCGAAATTTTTCAAAAGGGGAAAATACGAAGAAGCTGTAGACATTTGTACATTAGGTATTAGTGATTACCCACAGTACTCTAGTCTGTATCTCTTATTGGCAAAATCCTATATTGCGTTAGGGAATGTAAACGAAGCTTATAAAGTTTTTGAGGCGGCGAATAAGTTTTTTGTTAACGACCCTTTAATAAACACACTTAAAGATATTTTAGAACTTACACCTTCAATTTCAAGTTCTGAATCCGTTAAAAAAAAAACTAAAAGTGCTGAACCTGCTTCAATAGAAAATATTCCTATTCAAATTGAAAAGGAAGATCTAATTCTTGACGATCAAAATGTACTAGAAATAGAATCTACAATTCCTGAAATTCAAACATCTGATTTAGTTTCGAATTTTGAAAATGATGTTTTAGAAAAAGAAATAACCCCTGAAGAATTTGACTTTGCAATAGATACTGAAGAAGAAGTAGTAGCAGAAGAAACAACCCTTGAAGAATTTGACTTTGCAATAGATACGGAAGAAGTAGTAGTAGCAGAAGTTGAGGAAGAAATTACTGAAGTATCAAATCTAGAAAGTGTTGAACATTTTGAAACAGTTTCAAATAATTTAGTATCTGAAAAGGATGTAGAAGAAAATCAAAATCCTGATTCTATTAAGTACGATGATTTCGAAGAAGAAGAATTTAATTCGATTGTCTCAAATTTAACGAATCTTTCAACAAAAGATTTTTCAAATGAAAATACTTCTAAAACTAATGAAATTGTTAAAGAAGACAATATATCATTGACTTTCCCTAAAATTGACAGTTCATATTCGAATTTTGTTTCAAAATCTAAAAATGCAGATTCAATAAGTTCTATGCAAAATTTTGAAAAGGAAAAAGAACAATTAAAAAGTTTGCTCCCTTCAATCGAAGATTCTTTGTTTTCAATTCAAAAATACCGACCTACTGAACCGTTTGTAATGGAATTAGTAAATCCCGTTTCTAACAATTCAATGGATAATTTTTCGAGTATTGTTGCAGAAAAAATAGGTTTCACTGATACACATTCAGAAAATAGAACCAAGTACAAAGATCCTTTACAATTTGAAAATCCTCAAAATGAGTTGTTTATTGAATCTATAACAATTCTTAAAACCGACGTAAACACAAACCAATAGAATGTTACTTATCCCCAGGTATATCCTGCGTTTTCATATAGGACCATTCTTTTTTGGTGCTTCAGTTGTAACATTTCTATTTTTACTTCAATTTATAATGAAGTACATTGATTTGTTAGTTTCTAAAGGATTAGACGGATTTGTTATAACGCAACTTGTTGTCCTAAATTTGTCTTGGATGGTAGTATTTGCAGTCCCAATGGGTGCATTGTTTTCTACTTTGATGGCATTTGGAGCTATGTCTGCTTCACACGAAATTGACATTATAAAATCAGGTGGT
>JBDNFX010000151.1:0-4323 GCA_041689575.1 Kapaibacterium sp. (SeqCode) | reverse complement strand
CCCAAAAATGAACAAATTAGTACTGAATTAAAAAACGATTCTGAAGCTACTCAAAATCAGATAGTTTCAGTTTCTGACCGACCTCAAAAAAAATCGGCACAAGAGATAATTCTTGAAGCTGAAAGTCAAGCAGGTCAAAAAGATGCATCTCAAAAAGTTGATTTTTCAAAAGTGGAACAAAAGCTTGCTGCTTCTTTTGATAATTCTGTTACAATGAAATTTTCATTTGATAAAGACTCTAAAGAACTTATTTTACAAGTATTAGATTCAGATTCGAAAAAAGTCATTCGTCAGTTTCCTTCAGAATTAGCTATTCAGATTGCTCGTATGGTCGATGAAATTTTGGAACAAGGGCAAGTTACTGATGCAACAATCTGAGGCTATTTCCGTATTTGAAAACATCTTAGTAGAAATTGAGAATACTACTAAAGATATTTTTCTACTTCTAGATGGAAATACCGATATCGATCTTGATGGATCCATACTAATTGAAGATTTGTATATCTTACGTGGTAAACAAATTGAATCTTTAGCCCAATGGGAAAAAGATTTTTCCGATGCTTCAGTAGTTATCAAAGCATCCGATAAATATAAAAATCGAGTAAACGATATATTAGAAACTGAAAAACAATTGCAAGATATTCTTAAAACAAAAGTTTCTGCATTACGTACTTCCTTAAAATCCATACATCAAAATAAAAATGTACTTGCTTATAAAAAACAACAATGAGTAGTTTAAAAATTAATGGGAACGATAAATCCCTTCGTTCCGTTCAACAATATCAACAACAAACTGCTGCAACTTCTAAAGAAGTCTCTAGAGAATTAAATCAAAAGCGTTTGGATTCTTTAGAAATTTCAAATGTTGCCCGTCAAAAATTAGATGAAGCCGGAATAGAAACTTTATCTCCAAAGTTACAAGATATTTTAGAAAAAATTTCTAATGGTTATTACGAAAATTCCACAGTTATTGATTCTGTTGCAAATAAATTACTTGGAGAAATTCAAGAGTAATTGCCCCAGTTATCATTCGTTATTTCCCAGCTTCTTTATCTTTACATTAGGGATTTAGAGGCTTTTTTCGTATATTTACATACTTATTTTAGCTTTTTTAATTCTAATCTATAATGAAATCACTTTTACTTATACTATCAGTATTGTTCGCAGTTTTCTGTATATCTTGTACTGAAACCATCGTACCAGAAGTTACGGAAAAAACTGTTACAAATGAAAATGTTTCTGAAAATGAACAATATCGTTATTATTCATTTGAAACTGACCAATTTATTTTAGCTTCGGAAGCTACTTCTACTAAATGGGATATGAGACTTCCGGCAATTCAGCAATTGGGTAAATCTCGTACTATTGATATTGTTTTTAATTCTTCGAATGTGAATTCAATTGGTGAGATAGTAGGAGGTATGCGAAATCAACCTTATTCATTTGTTAAGGATTTTGATGGTATATTTAACCCAGATAATTTACTTGACACTTCTAAAAGAATTATCAATCCTTATGTTTTAGGGTCTACTGAAAATTTGTATTTCCAGTATTCACAAACGATTGTAATTCCAAACCCGAATAAAACAGTAGTTCTAAAGCTTTCTAATTCAACAACTCCAACTTGGGTAAAATTACAAATTTTAAGCCTTTATAAAAACAACCCAATTGCGCCTGTTTTTACTGATTCATTGAGCTTTTACACATTTAGATATACAAAAACTAAAGGTTCAAAATTCTAGTTTCTAATTGTAGAAACCTTTTGAGCGTTACTTTTGTTTAATAAAATATATATAAAAATAAAGGATACATTATGTACGGAAATATTAGTATTGTTGACCAAGTGATTGGTAAAAAAAATGCTCAAGAAGATCCAGTAAAATTAGCTGATTTTCAAGATAAAATCGATCGTGGAGAAAAAATCGAACCTCATGATTGGATGCCCTACGATTACCGTCGCCAACTTATCAGAATGATAGAACAACACGCTCATTCTGAAATAATAGGCGCATTACCAGAAGGTACTTGGATCACTAGAGCACCTGGTTTTAAACGCAAAATGGCTTTGATGGCAAAAGTACAAGACGAAGTTGGACACGCTCAACTCCTTTACAATGCTGCAGAAACTTTAGGGAAACCTCGTGAAGATATGATAAACGATTTACTTAATGGTAAATCGAAATATTCAAATGTATTCAACTATCCTGCCGAAACTTGGGCAGATACTGCTGTCATTGCTTGGCTTATCGATGCTGCGGCAATTATTAACCAAGTCACGAATTCTAAAGGTTCGTATGCTCCCTATTGCAGAGCTTTGGAACGCATTTGCCAAGAAGAATCCTTCCATTTAAAATATGGCTACGACAATGTAGTAACTTTAGCAACTGGAACTCCGAAACAACGAGAAATGGTTCAAGATGCTCTAAACCGTTGGTGGAAACCTATCATGCATTTCTTTGGTCCTCCCGACGTGGCATCTGTTCACTCAGAAATTCTAACTCGTTGGAAAGTAAAAATGGCCTCTAACGACGATATGAGACAACAATTCTTTAATCAATATGTACCTAAAATTTGGGAACTTGGGCTTACTGTTCCTGATTCAGAATTACACAAAGATGACGTTACTGGAAAATGGACGTATGGAGACCCAGACTGGGATGAATTTAAACGAGTAATTAATGGAGACGGTCCTTGCAATAAAGAACGTTTAGCAGTAAGAAGAATGGCTGAAGAAAACGGACGTTGGGTTAGAAACGCTCTTAAAAACCCAACTGCAAAATATACTGTTCCTCTTTCGTAAATTTATTTTCATCTTCCTTCAATATGAATCAAAAAACTATTCACTCTTTGGACCCTCGAATTACGAGGGCCCAAATTCTTTCGGATGTTGATGAAGTTCCTCAATATGAAGTTTTGGAACAGTTTATAACTTTTGAAGTGTTTCAACAGCAAAAAAGTGGTGGACATCATATTCATGTCGGTTCTGTTCACGCTCCAAATATTGAAATGGCACTCCTTTTTGCAAAAGAACAATATGGCAGACGTGGTAAATCCACTGGTATGTGGGTAGTTCCTACAAATGCAGTTGTAACATTTTCTGACGATGATTTAGATATGTTCGAAACGACTCCTGAAAAAAAATATCGTGAAGTTGGCGCCTATATGGTGCGAAAACGTGTAGAACAATATAAGAAAGAACAAAAATAATGAATACAGAAGCTGTTAAAAATCTGCTCTATAGAATGGCTGACGATGCTCTCATTATTGCTCATCGTAATTCTGAATGGACTGGTTTAGGTCCTATTCTCGAAGAAGATATTGCGTTTTCTTCAATTGCTCAAGATAAATTAGGTCATGCTCTTGCTTTATATACTATTTTAAACGAATTGGGCGAAGCTGAACCCGATATCATTGCCTTTACTCGAAACGAAAAAGATTTTTGTTGCTCTCAATTAGTTGAATACCCTATCGGTGAATACGATTTTTCATTAGTTCGTCATTTTATGTTCGATACCGCAGAAAAATTGCGTTACGAACTTTTACAGCTGTCTACTTTTGAACCAATTGCAAAATTGGCAAAAAAAGTTTCTGGGGAAATTAAATACCATACTTTTCATGCTGATACTTGGATTTTTCAATTAGGATCAAAAGGTAACGAAGAAAGTAAGGCTCGAATGCAATCGGCTATAAATGAAGTTTACCCAATTGCTTTTTCCATCTTTGAACCCTCTTCTTTTGAAGATTCTTTAATTGCAGATGCTACTTTTGTTGGTGAGGTTGAACTTCAAAAACGTTGGGTAGAACGCATTACTTCTATCGTTGAAGGTGCTGGTCTCAAACTTCCTACTATAGATGTTACTTCTCATTACGGTGGTAGAAACAAATTCCATACCGAACATCTACAACCATTGTTAGATGAAATGACTGTTGTTTTCTTACTAGATCCGAGTGCAGAATGGTAATTAATCCTATTATATATACTGAAGATGAAATTCGTGAATTCCTTCACGAGGTCAAAGATCCTGAAATCCCAACAATATCTGTTGTAGATTTAGGAGTAATTACCGGTATTTCTATTTCTGATGATGGAGATGTTTCTGTTGTGATGACACCTACTTTTGTTGGTTGCCCTGCTATTGATGTGATGAAAAAAGGGGTAATTGATGTACTTCGACAAAACGGTATTGTTAATTCTAAAGTATCTGTTACCTTCGATACTCCTTGGAATTCGAATAGAATTAGTGAAAAAGGGAAAGCCATTTTAAAAGATTTTGGTCTAGCTCCACCTCCCGCCTATGAAGTTAGTTTCGAATTAGATATTCT
>JBDNFX010000150.1:0-10725 GCA_041689575.1 Kapaibacterium sp. (SeqCode) | reverse complement strand
TTCTTTTTTTCCTAATTCAATCATCGAACTAATATTTTTTCGTTTAGCAGCATTGACAATAACATCATCGAGAATTAGGTAAAATGAATCTATAAGTATTTCCAATATTTCCTGTGCTTCTTGCAACTTCCCTTGCGAAGCAGATAGAGATGCATTGACTAATTTTTGCGTAGAATTAGAAAAAGCAGAAATTACAATGAGCGTTTCAGATGAACAATCTTTTACGATTGATGCCATTTTAGATAAGCCTTCTACTCCACGTAAAACTGATCCACCAAATTTTATTATTTTCATAAATTTAAAGAGATTTTGAACGAGAACAACACCTACGAACGATAAAGCTTAAATTTTGTTTCTGATCTTTAACAATTCGTTTCAAAAATATTTTTCGTTTGAACCGTTTCGTTTATCGATTAGAAATCTTTGATTTTCATTTTACTTATCCGAACCTTATTGCGAACTCTTGTAACGATTATTTTTGTAGGTTTTACCGCCTGTATTCTTTCTTTATGTCAAGGATGTAAAAAAGTGCCGAAAAGTTCTGAATTAAGTTCAAATGAACAATTGATTATTTCAACAGATTCATTGAGTATCGAAAGCACTTTTCTTTTACATTTTAGCCTAAATACATTCCCGTATTCAATTGGAGAATGCAAGTGGATAGGGCAAGACAGTATTGAGTGTTTTGCCTATAATAAATACACTCAAATTATTGACACTTTATTGGGTGTATTTAGTAAAAATAGATCTTTAGAATTAATATCTGTTCAAAAAAAAGTCATATTCCGAGCTTCGTTTAAAGAAAATGGAAATGGTGAAGGGGTACTTTCTACGAATACAAAAGCATTCTTTACAAATATTTATATTTCGAAATTTATACAAGATGGTGTTGAAAATCATTTTATAGATTCACTTGTTTCCAATACAAACAACAAGAAAAAAATAGATTTTCAAATAATTCTTCCCAAGTTCAAATATTCTTCAGCTGCAAAAGAGAAAATATTTTCTCAAGTAACCACACTTTCGCAAGAGTATGTTCAAACCTATATAGATTCCTTACAAAGAAGTGATATACTTTTTTTAAAAATTCGTACTACCTGTACATTGCTTGGAACAAAACTTTGTACATATTCTTTTTCAATAGAAAATAATATAGATGTAAGAGATCCATTGTTCGGCATAACTTTTACGCTATCAAATGGAACGTTGGTTACTACTGATGTTGTAAATGAATCCTTACGAACAAACTTTCTACCTCAGTTTTTTTCTGAATTTAAAGCATTGTACAAAACCAATGATACGATCATTCCTTCAACAAAGTATGTACTATTTTCAGTCAATGAAATTACATATTATTCTACGCTAAAAAACAGAATAAAACCTCCCTTTGTTGTTCCTCTTATAATTTTAAGAAAATATATAAATCCTTCGAGTATGTTAGAAACAGTTTTAAAAGAACAACAACTTTTTGCACATTAACTAAAAGAATTAAATTTAGAATGAACAAAGCAATTATTGTCGACTCTCTTACAAAAGAATTCAAAACTTCTCAAAAAGAAGAAGGAATAGTAGGTTCAATTAAATCGATTTTTAACAAAAAGTATCAGCTTTACAAAGCTGTTGATTCTGTTTCCTTTTCTATTGAAAAAGGTGAGTTATTAGGAATGCTGGGTTCTAATGGAGCTGGAAAAACTACAACATTAAAAATTCTTTCAGGGTTACTACACCCAACCTCTGGGACTGCTTCAGTTTTAGGATATACACCTTGGGAACGAAACAATGAATTTCGTAGACAGTTTTCAATTGTAATGGGTCAACGGAACCAACTTTGGTGGGATTTACCTGCTATGGATTCGTATTTGTTAAACAAAGAAATTTACCGAATCCCAACAAATAGATATAAAGAACTTATAAAAAACTTATCAGAACGATTAGAAATATCTTCAAAACTTTTTGTTCAACTAAGAAGGCTGTCATTGGGCGAAAGAATGAAATGCGAAC
Source organism: Kapaibacterium sp. (SeqCode) (assembly GCA_041689575.1). Lineage (GTDB taxonomy): Bacteria > Bacteroidota > Ignavibacteria > Kapaibacteriales > JAEUSM01 > JAEUSM01. The sequence continues at coordinate 8,724 of JBDNFX010000150.1, read as the reverse complement.
TAATTGGTGCGTTGCTGCACGAACCAGCTGTGGTATACCTAGATGAGCCTACAATTGGATTAGATGTTGTTGCTCAACACTCATTACGTGAATTTATAAGGGAGTACAACTATGAATATCAATCAACAATTATTCTTACAAGTCATTATATGGAAGATATTGTTTCGTTATGCAAGAGAGTTATTATTCTTGATAACGGGAAAGTGTTTTATGACGGAAGTTTAGAACAACTGACTTCAACAGTAGGTAACGATAAAATAGTAAAGGTTCATTTTAAAGAAGCTATCACTGAGGAAATGGCTTTAAGATTAAAACCAACGTTTACAATAGAATCAGAAACAAGTGTTAAAGCTCGAATCAGCAAGAATGAAGCTCCAAAAGTTGTTTCTGATGTATTACAATCGTTTCAAATCGAAGACATTTCATTGGAAGAAGTTCCTATCGAGGAAGTGATAAGAGAAATCTTTCAAAAGAAATAATCTAAAAATTATTTCGGGCTTTTCTTCGTTGCAAATGTTTCTTTCGCCTTTGGATCTACTATCATTGCAGCAGTTGCAGGATTGAAAAATACAATTCCATTTGGTCGAGGTTTTAGAAGTCTATTTGTATAAACTACATCAACAGGTTTACCACTATAAAGAACTTGAGAAATTATAGCACCAAATTTTTGAGTCTCTATAAATTTTTGTTCATTCATTGCAAAAGAATCTTCAGTAACAATGTAAAAGTTCATTCTTCCTCGTTGAGAAATTTCCACCATTACACTTTGACCACCATTTGGTTTGAAAAATCCATTATCTTTTAAATAATTAGCAACTATATATGCACCTTCAATTGTAAAAGAACTGTTGTATACAACATCATTTCCATCTAATTTTACTCTATGACCAATACTTTTTTCTGGTTCTAAAGTTTTAATTGGTTTAAAAGTATCATCAGAAAATATGATTTCAACTGGATTATCTTGAAATAAATCACTTGATAAAATTCTTGCTAAAACTTTTGCTTCAATAATATTTTCTGGTTTTTGATGTAAGGAAGCATTATCGACAATATAGACTTTATACATCTTTATAGGCGACGTAACTAAGTCAATAGCTATAGTTTTGACAGTTTCATTAAAAATGCCTTCTGTACGAAGAATATTAGAGTAAGATGAAATTAAAGAATCTGAGATAACTTTATTATCATAGAAAACTTGATTTCCTTTTTCTAAAGCTTGGTTGTTTGGGAATTGTGCGTTCTTTGTACAACTTACTAGTAAGATTAACACGGTTGTTATTATTGCGATTTGTTTCATATTAAAAGAAGTAATTGAATGAGAATATGTTGCTAATATAGAAAAAAATACTCACTATATCGATTTTAGACTTTATATTTGTATGAAATTAATTTCATCATTTTACAGAAGGAAAAAAAATGTTACGACTTATTATTTCAACTGGAGACACAAATGGAATTGGTTTAGAAGTCTTTATTAAAAGTTTAATTCGATATAGAAAAATAGCAGAATTCGATTCAGTAAGTATTGAATTAGCTACAAATAAAAGAACTTTTAATGATTATCTACAATATAGTCCGTACACAATTACCACAATTCAATCTGCACGAGTATCATTAATTCATTGTAAAACTTTTTCACCACTTCTTTTCGGTGAACCGTCTGAAAAATCTTCACTTTTGGCAATAGAATCATTAGAAACTGCAGTTTCAATAGTTAAGTCAACAACAAATTCAGCTTTAGTTACGCTACCAATTGCTAAAAAACCTTTACAAGATTGTGGTTGGAATTTCCCTGGGCAAACAGAATTTGTTTCTTTTCATTCCCGCACTCCATCGAACGAAATGATGGTTTTAACATTTGAAGACCTTTCGTTTGGACTTGTAACCATTCATACTGCTTTGGACAAAGTAGCATCGTTAATTACACCAACTTTACTACAAATGAAAGTTCAAACTTTTACAGAGTTTATTGAAAATGATTTACGAATACCTAATCCAAAAATAGCAATATTAGGTCTTAATCCACACTCAGGTGAGAATGGTACAATTGGAGTGGAAGAAGTAAATGTTTTAAAACCAACAATTCAGGAGTTAAAAAGTCAAGGTTTTGCAATTGAAGGACCATTTCCAGCTGATTCGTTTTTTGGATTTGGAGAATATAAAAGATTTGATGGAATACTCGCTATGTACCACGACCAAGGTCTGATACCAGCAAAAATGATCTCTGGTGGAAATGCTGTAAATATAACTGCCGGAACTTCTATAGTAAGAACATCCCCTGATCATGGAGTTGGATACCCTATTGCAGGGAAATGGGTAGCATCTGAAGAAAGTACTTTCCAAGCAATGGTGTACGCTACAAGAATCTTGTCCAATCGGTTAGGGTTGAACTACTAATCCTAATTGCTTTCCAAAGAAAAAGAAAACAAAAAACCAGAACCAAAAACCATACTGAACAATTTTGGTACCAGTAGGATGTTTTTTCTTAGAATTACTCCATAGATAACAAGCAAAAAAACTCACAATAGTCAAAGATAAGCTTAAGAATACAACTTCGGTTGGAGTTGACGAATTAAAGAACCATTCTTTTAATCCCATTTTTTTGTAAGTAGAATAGAGTAAAAACAAGTGAAGGGCATAGATAACTAACGATTCTTTACCGAGAATTTGAAAAAACTTTGCAATAGCAAAAGTATGTAGAAACCTTTCTAAAAAATAGATTAACGAAAAAAGGAATGCTACTAATGAACCTCTATAAACAAAATGAGAGAATGCAGAATCCCACCATTCTTTTGCATCAATTGGAGAAGTGTAAAATGTGTTTTTCAGAAGTATTGAAATCAAGAAAGTAGTGAAAGCAATACCCGAAACCATCAACATAGTTTTTCTTTTATTTTTACTATTATAAAACACTCCAGTAATAGAAATTCCTAAAAAATAATGACCCATCCAAGGAAACAATGGAAATGCTGAAAGAGGAGGTTTTTCAAAAATTGTTCCTATTTCATACGGGATCAACTTCAAAATACCGCTATCCCATAAATATAGTGGAAGTATGTAACAACATATAGATAAAATAAAGAATATACTTAGTTTATATGTAGTTTTCACACGCAAAAAGAATACAATTATTAACGAAACAACTGAAGAAGCTACAATAGTATGTAAAACATCAAATTCGTAAAACTTCATCCATTCAATTTCATTCATTGACAGCAATCTATTCCAAGACATTTCAGGAGGTAGTTGAAGAACATAACCAATAAACAAGATAAATCCTAATCTTTTCAGATAAGTAAACAAAGTTGGTTTTAAGGAAAGAATAGAATCAATATTTCTAGAAGTGAAAATCGAGAAACCTGCACCCGCACAAAAAACAAAACAGACGGAAACAAATCCATTAGATATGTTTAACCAATTCCAGGAAGTTCCTGATTGAAATTCAGATGAAAGACACGTATTTAATACGTGAGTTTGAATCATCCAAACACAAGCGAGTCCCCTTAAAACATCAATAAATGCTAAACGCTGATTTTTTTTAATTTCCATAAATACTAAACAAAAAAAGGTAAGCAAATCCAATTATGGAATACTTACCTTTTAAAAGAACAACTACAATATTAGTTAAAACCTAATCCAATTGAAACTCTGTTTACTAAACCAAGTCGACCAGTCGGTGCGATAGAATAGTCAACTTGAGCTTTAAATCCTTGACCAATATATTTAAACCCTGCTCCACCAGACACAGAGAATTCATCGTGACCGATTCTACCGCCACCACGAACCATAAACATATTATTCCACATATATTCGCCACCTAAAGCAATTTGTTCAGGAGTATCCGAAAATGTTTCAAAGTCAAGTCCGACCAAAACATGATGTTCAGGAATTTCACCCATTACGGTTTCTTTTCCATTTATAACTTCAGTAAGAATATCAGATGAAATTCCAGCACGGAAGGAAAGCGGTAAAGAGTAAGGGTTCGTAATTAACTGTAAATCTTGTGGGTTTCCTTGTAAAGAACTTTCTAATTTTCGTTGAGTAACTACATCTTGCCCAGCAAAACTTAAATTGCCACCAAGATTTAATACAGAAAATCCTAATTTGATTCCTTTTAAACCAGTATCATACAATGTTCCAATGTCAAATGCAAAACCATTTGCATTCATTGCTGCAATTGAGTTTTGTACATATTTAGTTGTAACACCAAATGAAAATTGTTTCGTTAAGTATCCACTTACAGTAATTGCAGCGGCAACATCACTAATTGCATAAAAAGAACCTGTTCCTGCTGGTTGATCAATTGTTGTAAACTCAATATTACCTGAAGAAAAGTTCGTAAAAGATGCACCCACAGCAAAAGTTTCACTAACAGGAAGAGAAACTGCAGCAAAGTTATGTGTAAAACCACCAAACCACTGAGTTGTAGAAAAATCTGCATTCGTTCCTCCCATTGAAGCAAGTCCAGCAGGATTCCAAAAAATAGAAGACATATCATTGGCAATTGCAGAATAAGCACCCGCCATACCTGTTGCACGAGCTCCTACACCAATTTTTAAGAATTGACCTCCAGCAGCTCCAACTTTTTTAAATTGACCACCAGATACGGACTGTGCGTTTACAGAGGTAACCGTACAGAATCCAAGTGTAATCAAACAAACGACCATATATTTATAAATATTCATATTGTTTCCTTTCTTTCATAGAACCGCTTATTTTTTATCATAAGCGGTTTACTATGCTTGAAAAATTATTGTGGTACTGTACGGAAACCACCAAGAATGATAGAAAATTTCACTACAGATTCAGCGCCATTCGGTGTTGTAATTTGAGCAATAAATGCTTGAGAAACAACACGTTGATTATTCGATGATAGTAGATCCCAAATGTCCATTCCCAAACGATCGTTTGGAGAAGAAGCTACTTCATTATGTTCAATAGTTCTAACTAAATCACCGTTAACTGTATAAATACGAATTGTACAAGTTGTAGGTAATTTTGTAAAGTAAACTTTTGCATCATACTGAGAACGTTCACCTTGATGAGTAATCAAATAAGGATTTGGAACTACACGAATTGAATCTAACATTGAGTTTGTATACGCTCCATTGGCAGGGATATGGTCTGAAATTCTAATATATACTGATGCTCCAGGGAGTGGAAAACCTAATGGTCCACCAAACGTACGAGTAATTGCAACATCCCCAACTGCCATATCGTTTTGAGGCGTAGGAGTTATCAATGGAAACGAACGTGGACCTGAAGCAGCGGCTTTATTTGCAAAATCAAAGAATGTTTCTGTTCCCGAAGCTCCAAAGATATTTACAAAGTCTACTTTTACACCAGAACCATCAGTAGCGATTCCTGAAAGTAAATATTTACCTTGTGATACAGCACCACCAACTTGGTCGTTTCTAACTGACAAACCATCGTTTTGATTATCTCTGGTTCCATTTACCCAAGCAAATGAAGTCATATTAAACTCAGTTACGGGAACTCCTCTTATATCTACAGAAGCACCATTATTCGCATTTTGAGAAAAAGGTAATGAAGAGTGATTCATAGCTAAAGGATATGACATTGTAATTGAGTCACCAGTTGCTGGGTCAACTCTTTTCCATTTAAGTGTATTCTTTACTTTAGGTATTAAATAACTAACTCTGAAATCTTTAGTAATTGGTCCATTACGTCTATTGTATGTAATAGGTATAACTTCTTCTCCACCAGCAGTCATTTCTAATTCATATTGAGCAGGACCATTATTATATGAAATAGCTTGACCAGTTGTTGCTCTACCAGCTTGGGTAGTATCAATTACCATTATCCAATTTCTATCCAAACGTTGACGTACAATTTCTTCTGAAAAATTACCAGAAGCTTTTTTTGACCCAACATTATAAGGTCTGTGTTTTCCACCCCACTGCTGTATTGTGTAATCAAAAGCAAAACCAATAGTTTGTTGAATTGGAGAAGGATCTTCCCAAGTTCCTGAACGTTGGATTATCCAAGTTGTATCTGTTTTTGTAGAGGCCGGTATAGTGTCATTCCCTAAATAAACAGCTCCGTTTTCGGAGAATATACTTCTATAGAAATCAATTTGATTTGGAATTGGTTCTAAGAATGTAATGGAATTATCTAATTGTCTATTTGGTTCAACTGTTGTGTCAATAACACTTATACTTGAAAGAAAAACACCATTAATTTCTTGAGTTCCACCTTTAGCTGTTAGGCGAGGGGCTTCAACTAATAGAAAGAATGGATCAAATTCGATACGTAGAACTTTTCCAGGGAAAAGTTGATTTAACCGTTCTTGGTCAAATACTGATACACGGAAATTATAAAATCCTCCCATTCTATCAGAATCAACACTTTCAATTTTAACTTCTGATTTAAAACCAGCATGTGATGCAAGTGCTACTGCACGAACGGTGTTAATGCCTTCAACTCCATCATTTAATTTTGACGGTGTATTTTGTGACCAATACTCACCTTCATCAAAGGAACGTAATTTGTAATAATAATCAACATTGTTAAGAATTTTTTCAGTTGTTTCAATTTTATCAGTAGTTTCGATTCTACCATTATTATTATCATCACCAAAATCTACAAATGTCCTATTTCCAGTAATTAATGTCATAAACGGAATGATCAAAGAATCAATTGTAAATCGTTCATTTTCAAATTTTGTAAATTCAAAACGACCTAAACCTTCTTCCCAATATTTATACATTGCTTCTCGAACTAATGGAGTATTTGCAGCAGTAAAAACAAAAGGCATTGCAGAAACTGTAGAAGTTGTTACATTACCAACTGTTGTATTTGTCGTAATTTGAAGTTCGGCAACTCGTAAAGAATCTACAATAAATTGTCCAAATCTTAATCTAGCAATTTCTTGTAGTCTACCTTGTTGTGGAAGTGTTTGATAGAAATACTGACCCCACGGGAAACGTATAGAAGGAATTCTATTTAAATTAATTCTATGAGTTCCAGAACGAGAACCTAGTTCAACTGAATCCAATAGAGGAGCAAGAACTACAGAACCTTCTACACCAAATGGTCTGTCCGATTTCAAAAACGGTGGTGAAATTTGATATTCTCTGATTTGTTTCCATGCTAATGGTCCTCTTGAAACTGCTGGACGGTCATCTAAATCAAAAGTATCCAAATCTAATCTACGAGCTCTAAACAATCTATAGCCCATAAATGCTAATCCATTTTCCAAAGGATCTATAGAAAGCTCAGAAGTTGAATCCCAAGAAATTATTACACCATTGTTAATACCTTTTGTAGAAACATTAGCAATATCTGGTGGTCTTGGAGTTCTAAAGTTATCGTCATATAGTCTTTGTCCAAAAACGTCTTTACGAATCAATTCTGCCATATCTTCAACTGTTCCATCGGCATCTCTACCTTTAGATGTTTTGGCCATAATTAGACCAACTACCACACGAGCGGTATCTTGAGGGCGAAGTTTGAATGGTCCAGTAGACATTAAGAAACGTTTATCACCTGGTCCGGTATCACCATCTTTAATATCTTCAGATAAGAAGTTGTAACGTCCATCATCATCAACAGGATCATTTTGAATAATCCAGTTTCTGAAAGCATGAAGTCCTAATTGCTCATCGTTTGTAAATACTTTTTTATCTTTTCGAATATATCCACTGTCATCTACCGCTGGAGATTCTAAGAAGTCAAAGCCAATGTACCCAAAGTCTTTTCCACCTTCACCACGATCAGCATTTGACCATTGAACAGCAAGGTTTAAAGATTCGTCTTCAATAAAGAATCGAGTTCTATCGTTAGCAGCACCACCAACATTATTGGTTCGTAATGCAATGTCCATATCCATTGCTGGAGCCATATAACATTCTTCAAGAATGTCATTCGAGAAGTTAATTATATCATATTTCATAAACATGAAATCTTTATAATCTCCAAATCCCCAAGTGTAGAACATTTGTTCAAATTGAAGACGCATTGGGTATCCCTTGGCACGTTGAATATCTTCTCCACCTTCATAACGTTGAAGATCGGTATCTTTAAATACTGAGAAAATATCTTCGCCAGAAATAAATGCAGGTCCTTTTGTATGATTAGCTAAATTTCTTCTAGAAATATCTGGCTCATGTTTACCAAAATATCTGTCCACTTTAATTTCTGCATTATTATCTACATCCCATATAGGCCAGTTAGGACCGTCAGTAGAAATACGAGCAGCACCATCGTTTGGACGGAAGTCTGTAGAAAAATAAACACGATATTTATCACGTAAATTGTTTTGAACTTCATCTCCATCATTGACAGACCCCGGAACCATCCAAGATGCACCTGAATTAGGATTGTAGGATATCACACATAATTTACGTTTAACTCCAGTTAAAGAACCAGGAGGGGTTTTCTGAGCAGCAAACCAGATTCCACCACCAAATATATATTGGTTGTTAGAGCGGCGAGGCCAATAACCACCACCAACATTACCACGAACATTTAATCCAAATATTCCATAGTTAGTTGTATAAAACTCTATATTAGAGACTTTGTTTTGCTGAAGGTCATAAACACCTGCAGCAACTCGCAATACACCTTCTGTTTTTTTAATGTCTTTTCCAGTATCTTTTGTTCTCGCAAAAGTTATACTAATACAAGTTACGTATAAAATCAGTGAAAGTGAAAGCAAGAAAATATTTCGTTTTGTCATTGCATTTTTTCCTTGTATTA
>JBDNFX010000149.1:0-14036 GCA_041689575.1 Kapaibacterium sp. (SeqCode) | reverse complement strand
TTTGAGTTTTTGTTTCTGAATCGACCTTAATTCCCTCTAAAAGTTTATTCTTTGTCGAATAAACGCCAATTGAACCATTTGAACCGCCATAGAAGGTGCATTCTACTCGAACATTTTCAAAATACAATGCAACAACTCGTTCATTTGGTTCAATTGAACCAAATTGAAATTCTTTGCCTAAAAGCATTGGAAACACATCAGTAACATTACTCTTTTTACGTGTAAACTGGGGGTCTAAATACAAAGTACCGTCTATTGAATCAACAGAAATGAAAAGGTAGTTTGATTCCCTATTTTGGGGATTAAAGAATGATAAAATTACTGAATTTTTTTCTTGTGAAAACGCTTCAACGACGACAAATCCTTTGAGCTTGGAATCAATCTCTTTTATTAGTTGAAGTAATGTATAATACTGACGAATCATAGGTGCATTTGAGAGTGTTTTCACTAAAAACTAATGAAAATTTTGTACATTTGTATTATTACTTTATTAAAGAATTATGCCAACTACTCCAACAATACTCGAAAAGTTAGATAAAAGTATGAAATTCTCTTCTGGAGCAAATTTTTTATCTGCTGCAATTTTACTTGGATTATACTTTTTACTTCGAAAACACCCTGAATTTGAAGCAATTTGGTTTCTACTTGGGAGTTCAGTTTTTACTATTGCTGGAATTGCAATGATTTTAGTAATTCGTTCTTTCAAAAAACGACTTCAACAGAAAGAAAATGAAGCTATTTCCCCTAAATGAGTCAATCCCCTATTTTAGAGAATCTATTCAATTCTCCATTATTGAAGAAGAAAATGCTTTAGTTGTCTATGATTCTGAACAATACATTGATGAACCACTTTATTTTGGTAGTCAAATTGTGGAAATATTAGAACTTATTAACGGTGAAAAGACTATAGTTGAAATACATTCTTTTTTACGATATACAAATGAAATTGATATCACACTTCAAGATGTACAAAGTGTTATTTCGCTGTTAGATGAAAAAGGGTTGTTCGAGTCTGAAAGTTTTTTTCACATTCAGCAATTACAAGACTCAGAATTTCACCTTGCCACCACAAGAAAACCTGTTTGTTCAGGTTCTTCTTATCCGGAAGAAAAAGATCACCTTTTAGAATATTTAGATTCAGTTTTTCATAGTACTGAAATTTATGAACCTATTCAATCTGTAGCTGCATTAATTCCTCATATTGATTTCAGAGTTGGTATAGAACCATATATTTCTGCTTATAAACATATTAAGGATGTAAAGGCTTCGGTATTCTTTGTTATTGGTACTTCTCATTATGGATATCAAGATCAGTATATACTTACAGAAAAAGATTTTGAAACTCCTTTAGGTACTGTACAAACAAACAAGACAATTGTTCAAAAAATTCATTCACTTACTGCTAACATATTTACTAAAAACGATATAGCCCATAAGCCAGAACACTCAATTGAATTTCATACGGTATTACTGAAATATCTTTTCCCAGATAGAGACTTTACCATTGTTCCTATATTAGTAACTTCTTTTCATCATTTTGTTTCATCAAACATTTTTCCAGATGCTTCAGATAGAATTAAAATCTTCTGTGAAACGTTGAAAGAGATAATTCGTGAACTTGGAGAAAATGCTTATGTAATCTCAAGTGGCGATTTATCTCATATTGGTTTAAAATTTGGTGATGATTTCGACGCATATTCTATGAAAGAGCAAGTTTCGGAATTTGATTTAAAAATTCTTGATTCATTAGTTGATGGGAATAAACAACAGTTTTTTCAAATCATTAAAAACGAAAATGATCGATTTAGGATTTGTGGATTACCACCTACTTATACTTTATTAAATAGTATGGATGCTTTAAAGGGTAAAACCATTGCTCTTCAACAATGGTATGAAGAAGAAACAAAATCAATGGTTTCTTTTGGAAGTGTTCTTTTTCAAAAGGATTAAATTATATGGTAATTGCGATTGACGGACCAGCAGGATCGGGAAAATCTACTATTGCTCGAGATTTGGCAAAAAAACTCAATATACTCTATGTTGATTCAGGGGCTATGTATAGAGCTGTAACGTTATCTCTTTTACAAAACAACGTTTCTTTCACAAATGAAGCTGTATCTAAACATTTAGAATTAATTTCTATTCGGTTAGATATCGTAAACGATTCCCAAGAAACTTTTCTGAACAATTCGAATGTTTCTAATGAAATACGATCTACTGATATATCTTCTTCAGTTTCTTTAGTAGCTTCGTTACCATCTGTTCGGTGGTGGCTATTAGTACAACAACGACAGCTTTCAAACAACAATGATATTATAATGGATGGAAGAGACATTGGTACTGTCGTTTTTCCAAATGCAGAAGTAAAGTTTTTTCTAACTGCAAATATTGATGTTAGAGCTAATAGAAGAACTAAAGAACTAGTAGAAAATGGAAATACTGTTGAATTTGAAAAAGTTCGTTCTGAAATGATTCGAAGAGATACTTTAGATTCTGAACGAACACTAGCACCGTTAGTTAAGGCAAATGATGCTATTGAAATTGATACATCGTCAAGTAGCATTCAAGAACTTTTAGAATTAATGTCTGATAAAATTACAAAATTTTTAAAAAGTAAATAACCTAACAATCATTTCGTTTATACTAAAAAATTAGAAAGAAAAAACAATGCAAGTTACTATAGATAAGTTTTCTGGATTTTGTTGGGGAGTTGTTCGAACAGTTAAAATTGCTGAAGAACAATTAGAAAAACCTAAGCGTCCCGATGTTTACGTTTTAGGACATATCATTCATAATCCCAAAGAAATTGAACGGTTAGAAGCAAAAGGTCTTAAAACTATCTCTGTTAAGGATTTCCCTACAATTGCAAATTCTGGTGCGAAAGTACTAATTCGTGCTCATGGTGAACCTCCTGAGACTTATATTCAAGCAATGAAATTAGGTATTGAAATTATTGATGCTACTTGCCCTGTTGTTACCAAACTTCAAGAACGAGTTCGGAAATTTTTTGATCAACAATACCAAGTAGTTATTTTTGGAAAACATGATCACGCAGAAGTGATTGGTATCCGAGGAGTGTGCAACGATGAATGTATTGTTGTAAAATCTGTTTCCGAGGCAATGAGTACAATTGATTTCACCCAAAAAACTGTTCTTTTTTCACAAACGACTATGGACAAAGCTACCTTCTATGATATCAAAGTTGCATTAGAAGAACATATTAAAGAATTGGTCGTTGATACTATGGAAAACATAGCAACTGAATTCCATGCAAAGGACACTATTTGTGGACAAGTATCTGGTAGAGAAACCCAACTAATTAAATTTGCAAAAGAAAATGATATCATAATCTTTGTTGCAGGTAGAACTTCGTCAAATGGGAAAGTTTTGTACGATGTTGCAAAAGGCTCAAATGAAAAAACTTATTTTGTAGAAGATTCTTCTGAATTACTTCCTGAATGGTTTAACAACGTTGAATCTGTAGGAATTACGGGAGCTACGTCAACTCCACAGTGGTATATGGAACAAGTCCGTGAAGAAATTCTTGAAAAGTATTCACTCATTGCTCAATAAATTTAATTTTGTAGTTTCACGTGTTAATTTTTTCACTATTTTAGGTATATAATACTATATAAAATTCTCTAATTTTTATTGTCATGGTAAATATGAACCGTTTTACTTTTATACTAGCATTAGTTTCAATTTTCTCTTTTCAAAGTGTATTTGGAATCTAAGTAGCTTTACCAGAACCAAGGGTAAAGATTGAATATTATATGTATTCAGATATAGACGATACAAAAATAAATTTTGTCAGTAAGGATTTATTAGAGTCTATTTACTTTAGATACGATAGGAATACTATGATTTAATTGTTGAATGGTTCAGTATACCTAGTTACTGTACGTCTACTAAAAAACATATTTATCCTATAAAATTTACATTTCTTCTCAATTCAATAGATATAATTTTATTGACACCTTAGAACAGTCTTTTTAAATAGGTGGTTTTATTATAAAAAAATTGCTGTCAATTCATTAAAACACCATACTGGTAAAATTAGATATAAAAAAGGCAAGGAATTTCAGATTTTCAACATTCCTGTGAATTGCACTTTCTCTACGAAGTTTTATGACATTTTTGGTCAATTATTGAAATTAAAGAATTTTAATGTTGATGATAGAGTTGATATTCAGTATTTCTAATATGAGAACGATACACATATAGCTTTACAGGTTACAAAACTAAACAATCCTTTCTTACCAATGTCAATTTATTCCGAGATTATTCGAATGGTTTCCAATGATACAATTTATAATACATCTCGTATTTTTGAATATAAAACCGTCCAAACTCTTATAGATATAAATTGTAAAGAAATTGATAGCTCTAAGTTCTTTTCACAGTACCGTGCAATTACTTTTTTCTTGTTGAAAATGCTAAACATAGAAATGTGTTTATTAACTTTATTCCTTTTTTGCAAAATACTTTCAAGCAAACTGATACTTCAATTTATAAAGGATCAGTAATAGGTTCAGTTAAACGTTTTCAATTCCCGATATTACAAATAGGTGCAGTTGAATATGAAATAACTAACGAAACTATTTTTAGAGATTCTAAAGGTGTTTTATCCCCATTCACCTAAAACATACTACTGAACATTGATATAGTCAAAATATTTTATTCAAGAGAACAAGGATTTGATTATCAAGATCAGATTAGATTTGTAGTTAATCTAATTGCCTTCGAAGATACTACAATTGCTACTTCTGTTGTAGAACTAAGTTTGAATTCTAATATTCAAGTATTTCCTAACCCTGTTACCAGTAATAGTGTTACTTTTGATTATTCAAGTACATTTACAGAAGCTGTACTACTTCGAATTGTTACTTCTGATGGAAGACTATTAAGTGCAAAGGGATATGCTGTTCAAATTGGATCAAACAAATTAGCAGTTGATGCAAGTTCAATACCAAACGGAGCCTATTTCATCGAGTTAATCAGCGATGGTAGTCAAAAAACACAACAAGTGCCAATCAGAATTCTTCGATAATTTTCATTAAAACTATGCACCAATGCAAAGAAAAGTAAGTTTTTCGAATGAAATTCTACAAAAGATTTTGCAGAATCAAAAAAAACGATTATATTTGTAAACTTAAATGTTTGGAGAGTTCGCATAATGGTATTGCAGCGGTCTTGAAAACCGCCGTGAGAAATCACATGAGAGTTCGAGTCCCTCACTCTCCACTAAACATTTTAAAAGAGAATAGCAACTATTCTCTTTTTCGTTTGTAGAAGATAGTTATGGTATTTACAATAAGAATATTTGTTTTTCCGTATCTATTGATATCTAAAAAATTTTTATCCAGTTTTACTCTTTATAAAATGAAAAATATTTTCTTGTTGTTATTACTTTCTGTTGTAATACTCTCTTCTTGTTCGGATAAAGCTACTCCAAACGAACCTACTGATTCAGGAGCAATTTTGTTACCAACAACCATTAGTTCATTTTGGATTAATACAAACGTTGAGGTTACTCCTTCTCCCCAAGATTCAGTGATTGAAAGCTCACGCACCAATGATTCTGTTGTTGTAACAGCAAATGGAATGTATCAAGGACGTCAAGCTAGTACGCAAATCACCTTTGAAAATGGAATGCCTACCGATACTTCCTATTACAGTCAAAATGCTACTGAATTGTATTCCTATTCTGCTGGTGTTCAAACAGATTTTTTTTCAATTCCAAGAGGTTGGTTGAAAGTTGCAGATTATAATGCTTCAAGTTGGAAACCTTTTCCTGATACAACTTTAGTTAATACTGCTGCATCTCTTGGTGATATTAATGCAGTTTTAAATGGAACTGTTAAAGCAACTTCTACTAAAGGTGGAACTTCAACAATATCGGTTGCTGGCACATCATATACTGCAACTCTCTTTACTACAACTATTGCTGTAAACTTAATGGCAAAGCCAGAAGGTATTCCTTTAGATGCTCCAATAGTGTTTAATTTAGTTACAAAAGTATATCACGTTAAAGGTGTTGGAGTGGTTTCTTCTGCAATAGAAGGCTTTACTCTTCAACTTCCCCTTATTGGAGCCTTCCCAAGTAATGGCAGTACATCAACTTTACTACGATTCAAAATAGCATCGTAGTTTGTTAATAAAAAGATTAAAAAGTAAACCTCACAATTGAATTGTGAGGTTTTTTTGTATCTTTGAAGAAGATTCGAATTTATACTCTAATTTTACATTTGTGAAATATACAATTTCAATACTTTTATTACTACTTCTGATTGTAAGTTGTACTGATAATTCAAATTCTATTCAAACTGAAAAACGATCAGTAATTGTAACTCCAAAACTTGTAGTTGTTCCTGCTGGTTCTACGTTTCAGTTAAAGGCAGAATATCCTTTCGATAAAAATCACCCATTAATTTGGTCAGTGACTAAAGGTCCCGGTGGAGTAACAAATCAAGGAATTTATATTGCTCCTGGTTTTATAATCTTTCAAACAGACACTGCAATTGTAACTTGTTATTCTTCAATAGATTTGTTAGTAAAAGATACTGCCATTATAATAATTACACCTCAAGCAGGTTTTGATTATTTCCCTAAAACTAAAGGAAATTGGTGGGTATACGAACGATTTACAATTGATTCTAACAATGTTGAACAACAGAATACACGTCAAGAAGACTCTTTAGTAATTGAATATACTCCAAAAATATTAGGCTTAGATGCTATAGGTTTGCAAACCTATAGAGCAAAACAACGAATTGCCGATACTTCGTATTATTCTCAAGTAGGACCAAGTTTATATAATTATAGATCTCCGATAAATTTTCCATTACTTCAATTTCCTCGAAGATGGATTAAAATTGCGGATTTTATTGGTGGGTCGTGGTCTGTATTCGATACAACGTTGAACAATGCATCAGGAACAGGGCTTCCGTTCACTGTCAGTGGTACAATTACATCAAATGCGAACAGAACTCCAAATGAACAGATTACGGTTAGTGGAAATCAATATACTTCTCAAAAAATTGTTATTTCGACTATTTACAATATCACTTTAAACCAACAATTTATTCCAATACCGATTACTTTTAATACTACCTCTCGCGAAACAATTTGGTTTGTCAACAAAGTAGGAATAGTAAAAAGTGAAGTTTCGACAGCAAAAGTTTCTATTCCCATAATCGGAAATATTGGAATAGATGGAAATAGAAGAAATCTCCTACGATACAATATTACTGAAGAATGAGTAGTAAAATAAAAGCACTACTTTCAGATACAGCAGTATATGGAGTAAGTACTATCGTTGGTAGGTTTTTAACATTCCTTTTAACACCACTTTATACAAATTATCTACTCCCAGAAGAACTTGGAATTTTCGTTACTATTTTTTCCTATATTGCGTTTGTCAATATTGCATTTTCATTCGGAATGGAATCTTCCTTTTTTCGATTTTTTGATAAAGAGTCTGAAGAAAAGACTAAAAAAGTATTTTCGATTACTTTCTTCACAATTCTAATACTTTCTAGTTTACTTACTTTGATTTTTCTACTTGGAATAGTACCATTTGTAGAATTTGATTCTTTAGGTATGTTCTCTTCACCATCGAAAATTATTCTGTATTCCTCATTAATTCCATTTTTTGATTGTTTTATGATTATTCCGTTTGCGTTGCTGAGAATGCAACGTAAAGCAAAAAAGTTTGCAAGTGTAAAAATATTAGGAATAGTTGTTAATGTTGGAGCGAATATATATTTTGTTGTATTTCAACGAATGGGGATTGAAGGGGCATTATTAAGTGGTATAATATCTTCAATAGTAGGAGTATTATTTGTTCTTCCAGAATTAAAAAATTATTTAAAGCCATTGTTCGATTGGACTTTGTTCAAAGAATTGGCGGAATTTGGACTCCCTACTTTGCCGTCTGGATTTGCATCGATGATGCTACAAGTTGCCGATAGACCTATATTGCTATTTCTAACAAACGCAAACATAGTAGCAATATACAATGTAAACTATCGATTAGGGATTCCTATGATGTTAGCAACTACCGTGTTTGAATATGCATGGAAGCCATTTTATTTAACTCATTCAGAAGATAAAGATTCTCCAAAATTGTTTTCAAAAATTTTCACTCTCTATAATTTATATACTTGTCTAGTTTTTTTGGTAAGTGCTTTATTTATAGAATATGTTATTCAAATTCCCGGATTTGGCGGAAAGATAATCAACGAACAATACTGGGTTGGGGTGAGTATTATACCAATTATTCTATTTGCATATATGCTCTATGGAATGTACGCAAATTTTTCTGCAGGAATTTATATAACTAAACAAACAAAGAAACTTCCTCTAATTACTGGGAGTGCTGCACTAATAAACATTCTATGTCTGTTTGCTCTTTCACCCTATTTTTCATATAACGGTGCTGCGTGGGCAACGGTAATAGCTTATGCAACAAGTAGCTCGATAATGTATTATTACTCACAAAAAGCATTTCCAGTTCCATATGATTGGAAAAAAATTATAATTTTATATTGTACTTCATTCTCTCTATATTTTACAAGTAAATTTTTTACAACATTGGAACCTACAATGATGAATATTGTTATTCGTGTAAGTGTTTTTCCAATTCTTTTTGTACTTTTGTACTTGCTAAAATTCTTTAGTTCAAATGAATTGTTACTAATTAAAAAACTTCTGTATAGAAAATAACACTATGAATCACGTACTTATTACTGGGTCTGCAGGAAATCTGGGTTTAACAGTTACTAAAATGTTCTTAAAAAACAATTGGAGTGTTACTGCTTTAACAAAAGATTCTATTGAATCAAGTGTATTAGAATCTACATTTAAGGACTACACAGATGCTTTAACTATCTATAACTGTGATGTTACTGATGAAGAACAAGTTAAACAAATTTTTGAATTGTTAGAAATCAAACCAATTTCTGCTGTTGTTCATTTGGTTGGAGGAATTTCTGCAGGGCAATCTATCGATGAAACTCCGTTGTTAGTATTTGAAAATATGATAACTATCAATACAAAGTCAACATTTTTGTTACTTTCTCATAGCGTAAAATTATTCAAGAAAAATGGTATTTCTGGATCTATTATCACAATAGGTGCAAAAGACAATTACCATCAAGCAAAAAATAGAAGTGCTTATGCTGCTTCAAAAGCTGCCGTTCAGTCATTATCACTTACAGTTGCTGAAGAAGGGAAGGAATATGGAATTCGTTCGAATGTAATTCTGCCTGGAGTTATCAGAACATCTGCAAATTTAGCTTGGGCTGAAAACGGTGAAGAGTCCAAATGGACTGACCCAAAAAGTATTGCTAACACTATATTTTATCTAGCAACTCCTGTTTCAAAAGGAATTAATGGTACAATAATTGAAATGTACGGTCAAATGCCTGCATAAAACTTTATTCGCTTTTCTTATTTTTACTTCCAATTTCGAAAATTTCTTTCAACCTTGGTAATATAGAATCCCATAACTCATTGAATGGGATAAATTCGAAGGGTCCACAAAGAAAATTAGTATCACTTTGTTGTAATTCTAATAGTAGATACCTTGTTGATCTAGATATTTCACCCGGATCATCTCCAGACTTTATGAATTGACGCACTATTCGTAAAAGAAGTAAAAGGCGTTTGTTACGAGCATCAAACCTATAATAGTTTTCCAAATAATAGTCTATCAATTTTGTATACTTTTTAATATCTGGTTTTTCTTTTTCGAAGGAATCTATAAAAAACTGAAGTAATAAAATGGACATACCTAGGGTTGTATCTTCACTTTTGGGAGTTAAGAAGTACGGTTTAGATAAAAATTTCAATGAAGAAAATCCCCTTTGAAATTGAGCTTCAACTTCTTTTTTGTCAACTCCATTTAAGTATACGGCAATAAAATATAACCAAATTCCACAAATATAAAACTCTTCTTGTTGAACAATCGGAAGACTATTGAATTGAGGGTTTTTACGTAAAGTATAAAACGTATTTAAAGCAGATCGAACAGAATTTAAGGAAAGATATACAGTCATTGATAATTTCTGTAATTCCATCCATTGTGTAAAAGTAATTTCAATTTTGTCTTTATAAGTAGAAATTACTACTTCAGCAATTTCAAACTTTTTTGAAGCTACTAAGGCTTCTACCCAAACAAGAAGAATTTCCGATGGTAGTGACAACAGATCTACTTTTTTCTTTCTTCCTTCTTCAAAGTCAATAAAGTATTCACAAATTTTTTTATAATTAGAAGTGTATTTATAGCCCTTTGTAATGAGATATAACGCTTTATTTCTAATTTCTTCTTGTGGATACAAAAGAAGCAAGGCATCTAAAGGTTCAAGAGTAGATTCTATCTGGCGTTGAAATTCTAAATACGGTCCAGCATTCATACCCAGCACTTTTGTAAGTGCTAAATCAATTTTTTCAAGTGTAGTTAGTATTTCAAACGATTTAGCTAAAGATTCTAGTTCCAATTGGAATTTTATTACATCATTCCTTGAATATTGATCTCTGTGAACTAATATCTTACGTAAACAATCCATTTGAAGTATTACATCGGAACATTCTTTAGAAAGTTGTAGTGCTTTCTTTGTTAAATCATAAGATTCTTCTGAATACTCAAATTCTTCTAAAACATCAACAATCCATAAAAGTTTACGAATTTGTAACACTTGAGCTTTTTTAGAATACTTTTCATTACTAGAAAATTCGTGAACAAACAACGAATTCAGTAATCGATCTTTTAATTTATTCTTAAGTAGATAATAGGTTTGTTTATTCAAATCAGAACCATACAAGTCTTTAATTGCATCGTCGTCCGTAACATATTCATTAGATTTGATTTTTGTATAAAGGGTCTTAATTAATGAATCTTCTTCAACCTTCATCGATATAATTAAAGGCTCTTTGTGAACCAAAGGCGAATCAAGAAGAGTAATCAAATTCTTTAAGTTTTCCATTCTACTGTAGTTTAATAAACTGTTTAGAAATTACTCCACGCAAAGTAGAATATCGAATAGAATACACACCATTGGGAAAATGATTAAATGGTATTTCTAAAGAATTTGATAATTTACTTAAACTAACAACTAACCTTCCAACAGAATTATAAATTTCTATTTTAGAATTTTCATCATATTGAGATACTGTAACATGGAGATTTTGATGAATTGGATTTGGATTAATTATCAAAACATCATTTATTTCGATATCAAAAACCGAAGTATTAATTGGGTAAGTAGAAAAACTCCAAATTGTAGACCAATCTGAAACCCAATTTAAACCATAAGCTCTTACTCTCCAAAAATATACTTTATTTAACAACAATGCGGCA
The DNA here is from genome assembly GCA_041689575.1 of Kapaibacterium sp. (SeqCode). Lineage (GTDB taxonomy): Bacteria > Bacteroidota > Ignavibacteria > Kapaibacteriales > JAEUSM01 > JAEUSM01. The sequence continues at coordinate 2,674 of JBDNFX010000149.1, read as the reverse complement.
GGGTATCCAACACTTTGTATTGAAAATGAAGCATCATTTGTTGAAGCAACACTACTTTGTTCAGAAACTTGCCATTCGTAAAAAATACTACCTGGGAATATAGCCCAAACTAAAGGAGTTTTTACAGATACACCAACTGAAAGATTTTTGGGGTAGACTAATTGTGGTTTATTTGCTTCGAAGTTTTTAATATAAATATGAATTCGTTTTTTAATTATCTCACCTTGAGGAGATTCAAATTCAATAGTATAGATTCCTGAAGGAAATCCTTCTGATATAAACAAGGAATATACTTTTGTTCCAACTTGATTCATTTCTACGAATGATTCCATTGGAGGAATTTTTAAACTATCTCGTATTTGAACAATAGAGTTTGCCATTCCAACGCAAAATGAATCTAAAACCTTTACGGTAAAATTAAATGATTCCCCTTCATGTAGTGCAATTATTGAATCAAGGGGATATACTTGAAATATTTCATTTTTTGTAGGTTTTTTTATTCGTAAAAAAGTAGTTTCAGTATTCGAAGCATCATAACCCAATTTATTTGCAATTATGTCAAATCTATGTAAACCATTCAAGTTGATAGAAGAAATTTGAAATGGAAACTGAACAATTCCTTGTTGGTTAGATATTTTTGTCGAAAACTGTGGTATTACTGGTGCATTGGTAGTCATAGTTACTGAAGCACCTTGAACAGGAATATACAATCTATCTAGTACTTGTGCCGTTAAAATTACTGAATCACATTGTTGGCTTGAAATTGTTGTTGAAGATGGGGAAACTTTAACAATTAATGGTTCTAGCTGAGAAGAAGATGGATTTATCTTGACAACTCGATAGAGAGTATCAGAACCTAAAAAAGTATTTTTAGAAGCTACAAATTTCAATGTGTATAGTCCCGGTTGAATTGTTGGTGGAACTATAAATTGATACGTTGCCATCCCTAATGAATTTGTTATTCGTTGTTCAGAAGAATTTAAAATTGAATTTATAATAATAACAGTTGCACCATTTTCATTTAAGCAAATTCCGTTTTTTACAAAACATTGATATGAAACGACACTACCAATTGTTGTTTCCATAATTGGTATAGGAGTTACTTTTAAAAACAGTTCGTTTGGAATTAGAGAGATTACTTGAACTGATACAAAATTTTGAGTTGATGTAAATCCTACTTTTGAATATGTAAATCTGATTCTATGTAAACCAGAAACTTGTGAATTAGGAATTGTAGAATAAGAAAATTCTCCCAGGCTATTTGTAGTTATCGTGTTTAATTTTCGAGGGAATGCTGCAGAATCCACAACTTGGATTGTTACTCCACTTTGAGGAATTCCATTTGCATTTTTTACAACACCATTTACAGTTATTGTGTCGCAATTTGTAACTTGAAGTAATGAAGTAGTCTGAAACTGAATAAAAAACTGTTGTGATGTTTGAGGCGTTTGCTGTACTCTAAAAAGTCTTTTTCTTTCAATTGAAGGACTAAATCCACCTTTTGAAGCAATTGCTCTTAAAGTGTATAAACCAAGGAATTTGTTGGTAGTACGAATATTGTACGTAACTGCACCATTCACACCAGTTATTCTTGCAGTAACCATAATTGGAGAAGAAACCGAATCAACTATAGTTATCAATGCATTTGGAACCAAGGTACCTGCGCTATCAGTTACTATAAAAGAAACAATTGCTGAGTCGGTATTACCAAGAACAATTGTATCTGCAGGAACTATTGAAAGATTCAATAAATTTTGTAAAGTATCTACTAAAATTACAAAACGTTGTTGAATTGATGAACTAAGATATTCTTGTTTACTTGCTCGAAAACTGAGGGTATATAACTGCTTAGGTTTTAATGAATTCGTAGTTATTGATAGTTGGGTATTTGGATTGTTTACTTGAAATTGAGTTGTTCTATGATTAATAAACAAGGAATCAGTAATCGTAACAATAGCAGTAATTGGCTGATTTTTTTCATCGACAACATTGACAGTAAAATGGACTGAATCGCCACGAATAATTTGTTGAACAGTATTAGGGGTTATAGAAATAAATAATTCTTTTGGCTTGAGTCTTTCTCCACCTAATCTAACAACTGCACCTGTTGTATAAAATAAAGTCGGCAAAGTATCTTTATTAAATATAGATTTACCCTTTAAATTTCCAGAAACGTTTATCCATGAAGAATCTTGACTTATACCAATTGATGAAGAAATTTCTAGTCCGCCACCACCATAATTTATTGCATTGTGACAATTACCATTCGCATCAAATTCAATGAGAAAAATATCATTACTCCCTTTTGAAATTAAGGTTGTTGGATAACCATCAATTACAAGTGAATTTCTAAAAGTTCCAGTTACAAAAACAGAATTATTAAAACATATAACTCCTGAAATTCTAGAAAGAGATGGGGAATTAATCGATTTTGACCAGATCAAGTTTCCTAAAGGTGAAAATTTCGAAATAAATGAATTTTGTTCTCCTATAGCTTTGAGATAGCTTCCATCATTAAATATTGCAGAATCAGCATAAATCCCACCTAAATAAATATTATCAATAGCATCAACAGAAAGCACTTTCCCTTCATTTATTCCAGCTTTAGAACGAACAGTTCTTGTCCAATTCAACTGTCCATTTGGAGAAAATTTTGATAAGAAAATATCATACC
>JBDNFX010000148.1:0-6423 GCA_041689575.1 Kapaibacterium sp. (SeqCode) | reverse complement strand
TAATTGTTCGTACTTTCCAATGATATGTAGTATTTAATTCTAACTGAACTGCTGTTTGAGTTTCGGGAGTAATGATACCAATCGGATTTATAAATTGTGATGATTTCGAATACTGCATTTCAAAAAACGTCTGGTTCGTTGTTTTAGACCAACTAAAATTCACATAAGGTATAACTTCCGCAGAATTTGCAGGAGGTTCTAACAAATTCGTAGTTTCTAATTTCTGAATATTTGAAACGGGCAATTCAATTAGTCCAACTTTTTGAGCTGTTTCATCAGCATCATTCCATCTTTGAGAATTTGGTAATATTTCTGCAACTTGTTCAATTGTAGTCCAGTTGTCAGGTTGTCCGTTGTTCCAATTTGTAAATTTAGATGTATCTCCGGATATCCATTCCCATTTACCTTCTTGTTTTTTATCATTAAACCCAATCCAAAAATTCCCTTTATTGAATGTAGAATCAATCCACTGAACTTCTTTCTGAGAACGGATTGTGGCAAGGTTTGCGCCAATTCCTTTCGCATAATTTTGAGCTTGATTCCAATTCATTTGGGGGGTAGTTGCATAATAATTATTATTAATTGGGCTAATGACCCATTTTGTATTAGATATTGAACGTGTCGGTGACCATTCCGAACGATAGGTGCTATCTTTTAAAGCACGAACTCTCCAATAATATCTTCCAAAATCTTTTCGTAATGAATCTGGGATTACAATTGATGTCGTGGTAATAGTTGTTGTTAATAATGGCGCTGTAAATTTTTTGTCTAATGCAATCTGAACAGTATATTTATCTGCATCTTTATCGGAATCCCAAGTCAATTGCGATGTTTGATAAAAACAGAAGCTGCTGTCTGGAGGAGACAGCAATGTTACTTTTTTATCAGTGGTAGCTGGTTGTAAGTAAAGAGGAATCTCAAGAATTGATCGATACAATTGACTATCGTTAACGTCATTCCAAGAACCATCTGCTCTTACAGAAGCATAATGTTCATTGTTGTTAAAATTGTCAGGCTGTCCATTTCCCCAAGCTGAATACTTAGCATCTTCTCCACTAAACCACTTCCAAACACCTTCTTTTGCTTTATCGGTCATTCCTAACCAAGTAACATCTGCTTCAAAAGTAGAAAAGACCCAATCTTGTTCGGCTTTAGAACGAATTGTAAGAGGATACGCCCCAAAACTTTGAGAAAATTGTAATGAAGATTCTGAAGAACCTGCATTTGCTACTGCATAATAATGTCCATTATTTGGATTTCGAACCCAATCTAATTTAAAGAATTCCCAAATTGGAGACCAAAAATCGTTTGAAGTTCGGTAGACTCTCCAATAATAACGTTTTCCAGATTCTCAAAAGTCAATAGATTCTACTGTATCCATTGAAGTAAATTGTCGTAATTGACCATTAAAAAGAGGAGTAGTATCAATTTGAACAATAACTTCTTCAACTTCATCAGAAGGGATTTTCCATTCCAAATTTGTTAAAAAACCTGCATAGCCTTTATTTTTAGGCAATTCTAATGCAGCAGCACCATTTACCACGACTGCTCGAAAAGATCCACTCAATGAATCGTTCTTTGGATTTTTATCTCCCGGCAACAGCGTCCGAACAGTCATTCTATAAATACCATCGAACGGCATTCTAAATTTTGGAAACGTTGCAACAACTTCTTGACCAGCACCAATACTTGGTATTCTCACAGAGTCTGTATATGCAACTGAAGAACTTGCATGATGTACGAATTGTAACCTCACTGGAATTGATGTTAATGCATTTGAAGAATTATTTTTAATCAACACTTGAGGAGTAATAGTAGTATCTGTAGTATCTAAAGTAAACCCAGAATATAATGGAGATTCAAAATGAATTGGTTGAACATCTGCAGCTACAATGATAGAGAAGGTTTGGTTACTAACATCAAGGACACTACTGTTTTCAAAAGAACTAATTTTGATTATTGCTTGGTTTGTTGGAACAATTGGTACATACCATTTAAAAGTTCCATCAGCTGCAGGTGTTTTAGAAATTACTGTATTCCAGAATATTCCGTTATCCGGTGAATATTCGATTCTCACATTTTTCGTAATATTTGTAGTCCAAGAAATAACGGTAGTATCTCCGGCTTGTAGTTGGTCGCCACCGTTTAGATTCGTAAGAGCAATAGTTTCTGTTGGAGCAGTGCCAATTTCAAAAGTGATTGATTTAGTATTGTTTACTAAGTTATTATCATTTGGCGGTATAGCTCGAACCGAAGCTTGAAAAAAACCATTCGCTGACATTGTAATTGGTGCAAAAGTAATAGTTCGCGTTTGCCCCACTGCCAACGAAGCCATTGTTTGAGTTCTACTTTGAAGTGACGTTGTAAACATATTCGTATCTATAACAGAAATGTAGAAGGTCAAGTTTGCACTTGGAATAACAGTATTTCCTACATTTTTCACAACAACTGTTGGAGTAAATGGTACGTTGATTTGAACGAGACTTCCACCAAGAGGCTCTGAAATCGTTAAAATCGTTAAATCTGAATCGTTACTTCCAATGGGTTCGTACATACAAATTGCACGTTCAGCATTTGCTCGAATTAGTGCAGCAACTCTTGGGTGAAAGAACAATTGAGTTCCAAAAGATGTTAAATGACAATAACTCATTACTGTTCCAATTCGTGGTTTCGTTCCTGTAAAACAACCGCCTTCTGCAGCATAACAAGAATCGATGGCTGGATTCCAAGAACAAGAGTGAGTATGTGGTGAACCAAAATTATGTCCTAATTCATGACTTACGACGTCGATATCCCAAATATAATTATCCGCAGGATAAGTTACATTTTCACCAATACCTGATGCTCCAAATCCATATCCATCATTAACATTTGAACAAAGAGTATTTACCCACGCAACACCTCCATACCTTCCTGCAGACATTAGCATTGCTAATGTTCTAGGAATATGGCGCATATTACTGAGCCAGTAGTTTCGGAATTGACCTAACATTCCAACATCTGTGGCTGGATAAGGATCTGTTTTTGTCCAAATTCTGATATATGGAATTTGAAACATTACATTCACATCACGTTCATACAATGCAGACGATGCTCCTACAACTGTCAAAACATAATTAACAGCACGAGAAACATTTGATTGATGGGCTTTAAACAATTCATTGTCGCAATCAATTGCCAAATTGCAAACTAGGGTTTTAGTGTTAAGTGAATTTTCTGATTTCTTTTGGTGCTCTGTTGCCTGTTGTAAACTTTTGTGTACATCAAATTCGTACGATGGCAGGGCTTCTGTTTGACAAAAAACAGAACGTGAAGTTGAAACTTCTTTTGTTACAACCATTAATTGACTACTATTTTTATCTATTGTAGTAGGAGCAATAACAAAACGTTCTATTTGGTTTAATTTTGATGTTTTTTCAATAAACCCAGTAGTATAATGTTCAAAGACCGCTAAATAGACAAATGAATTTTTATCACCTTCAATTGTCCCTCTAAAGAAAGCAACCTTATCTGGTTCTACATATACATCTCCTAATTCAGTACCCATATACACCATTCCTTCAGGAGCAAGAACATCAAATTTCTTAAGGAGTAAATTGGAAGAAATTGTTTTTGATATTGGAAAGTTTTGTATAGTTAATGTTTCGTTATTGGATGCAGACAATTCCCCAAAAACTTTCTTGTTTAACGTAAACAGTCCAGCACTTGATGGTACTGAAATTTGTAATGGTTGAGGAATAGACTTTACAAGTGAAAACAATTGTACTTCCTTTTGCGCATTCATTGTAGAATATGCAAAGAAAGTACAAGCAAATACTATTAATAGATTTGTAAATTTCATCATAGTGTATTAGTTTAGTTATTTAGTAAGTATTGTTCGTAATTTGTTATAAAATAATCAAATATTTCGACATAACAATGTTCTCTTAGTATATCAACAACGTAAATTTCAAAAGAATTCCAAAAAAAAATAGACCTACAGGTAAGAATTTCCTATAGGTCTATTTTAAAAAGGATTTAAAGTTGAATAACTCTAATTATTAGTCATCACAACCACGCTCCACTAAAACAGATATTCTTCTGTTTTGTTTACGTACATTCTCTAATTGTTCTTTATTAACTCCACCTTTTTTCTTAGAAACTTTAGGTTCTTCGAATTTTGGTTTTGTTGAACCATAACCAATTGTTGAAACTACTTTTTCTGATTTTGTCCCTTGATCTATTAACCACATACGTACTTTTTTTGCACGGAGTTCGGAAAGTTCTTGGTTACGTTTTACAGTTCCTTCTTCAGAAGCATGACCTTCAATAACAACTTGTAAATTATCGCATTGTTTAATGTATTCAAGTACTTTACGTAAATTATCTAAGGTACTAGGCATATCAAAATTAAACTCATCTGTATTTACAATGAACAAGATATCAGGGAAATCTGTTTTTGTACCTTTTTCCACTTTTGGAACTGGAGGAGGAGAAGGAGGCATTGGGCAACCAAGATTTGGTTGGTTATACGATGTTTCCGTTACACCTTTTATTAAAGGGCAGTTATCCAATCCATCAATAACCGTATCGCCATCAGTATCTGGATTAAGTGGATCAGTATTCATTGTAAGTACTTCTTTAGAATCTGAGGCTCTATCATCATCAGTGTCTGCTTTAAGAGGGTCAGTTTTATAGATTGTAACTTCTTGACCATCTTTCAAACCATCCGCATCGGTATCGTCTATATTGGGATTAGTTTTATATGTACGAACTTCATCGCCATCTGATAAACCATCGCCGTCAGAATCAGCTACATTTGGTTTTGTAGAATACTTTTTAACTTCATCGCCATCTTGCAAACCATCGCCGTCAGAATCGATATTTAATGGGTCAGTCATATAAGTAAGAACTTCTTCACCATCAAGTAAACCATCTCCATCACTATCTGGAACAGTTGGTTTCGTTCCTTTGGCAATTTCATCACCATCTTTTAAACCATCAATATCAGTATCCGCTGCAATTGGATTTGTATTGTGTACTACAAGTTCAGCTTTGTCGTTTAGTATATCTCCATCAGTATCTTGTTTTAACGGATCTGTTCTAAAGCTAGTTTCAGGCAAACCTTCCGCTAAATTTCTTAAGCCACGAACTTCATAACCGTCAGGTAATCCATCACCATCAGTATCAAAATTGTTCTTGTCTGTTCCAATTCGATCTTCTTCATTATTAGATAATCCGTCATTATCGTAATCGACATCACCAAATACATAATAAGAAAAGCCCATTGAACCGACAAAAAAGGCATCATTTTGTTGAGCAGTTGCACCCGGTGTAGGATTTACAAACGCATTCGCAACTTGGAGGGGAATATTATTAGCATCCGTTGCTATATCATCCAAATAATCGGTTTGAGTAAATCTATAAGTAGCTTTACCATTCAGTACAAAACTTTCAGTGATATACAATTCAAAACCAGCTTAAACTGGAAAAGAAATTTGCGTTTTTTCGTAAGCACCAAACAAATTGTTTGGTAAGTCACCTCTACCTGTATTACCAGCTTTTGGCTCAAAATTCATCATTCCTACACCACCAAAGATAAAAGGAACGAATTTTTCACCTGGAATAAGATTAATTGAAGCAGTTATGTCATACGTTAAAACTCTAGCAGAATTTAATTGTTGAATTTCTGTTCCAGAAAAAGGGTAGAACCCTGCTGCTCCAGGATTTGTAAAGTATTGAGGGTAATCTAAACGAGGCTTTAAATTTGAATACTGTGTGTCCCAACGTATTTGTTGAAGACCAAAGGATGCATTCAAAGATAAAAATTTGAATACGTTGTAACGCATAAATACATCTCCACCAATATACCATTGGTTATCGAAATATTCATCACTAAATAATTTGGTAGTACCAACATTAAAACCGAAAGCCGTTCTTCCCGCTTCACTTTGTGCCGCCAACGATTGTAAGTTTAAACATACTAATGCAAAAACTAACACAAATTTGTAAATAATTTTCATTGATTTTGACTTTCATAAAAGAGTTTGCTCTTTATATAATCGAATAATTTTACGTTAACATTAGTTGCTAACTTTAAGAATAAGATCGATCATTCTGTTTGAATACCCCCATTCGTTGTCGTACCAGCCAACAATTTTTACTAATTTTCCGTTGGCCATAGTACTTAAAGAATCGAAAATGCAGGAATGTGGGTTTCCAATAATGTCAGTCGAAACCAAAGGATCTATAGCGTATTCTAATATCCCTTTTAAAGTTGTTTCTGATGCTTTTTTGAAAACTTCATTTATTTGTTCAATTGTTGCCTCTTTTTCAACAATTGCTGTAAAATCTGTTAAAGAGCCATCAGGAACTGGTACTCTTACAGCAAATCCATCTAATTTCCCTTTTAATTCAGGCATAACTAACGCTACAGCTTTAGCC
>JBDNFX010000147.1:0-2664 GCA_041689575.1 Kapaibacterium sp. (SeqCode) | reverse complement strand
ATTACAAAAGGCACTACTCCGAAGAAAAAAACTTCTTGGTTCAGAAGAATGTTATCGATTAGCCTTTGGTGAATCGGATTTGTTACCCGGTTTAGTAGTTGATATATATGGAAAATATGCTTCTGTTCAAACATTAAGTTTTGGAATGGATCTACTTTTACCTGATATTATTTCTGCTTTAACAACCGTTTTCCCCGCTTTAAAAGGTATTGTAGAAAAAAACAAATCTTCACTTCGAGATTTAGAAGGTTTAGAACCTCGTGAAGGTGTTATTTGGGGCAATGTCCCTGATGAAATTATCGTTAAAGAAAACAATTTCGTTTATAGCGTTCAGTTGATAGAAGGTCAAAAAACAGGGTTATATTTAGATCAAAAATTGAATCGTAGAGTAGTAGAACAACTCAGTAGTGGACTTAGAGTCTTAGATTGTTTTACAAACCAAGGTGGGTTTGCCTTACACGCTTCGCGTGGTGGTGCAACGTATTCTTTAGGAGTTGATTCAAGCAAAAAAGCAATTGAACGTTGCCTTGAAAATGCAAGAACAAACAATAGTACAAATATTGAGTTTCAAGTTCAAGAAGTGTTTGCGTTTTTGGATAAACAATTAGAAACAAACCAAAAATGGGATATGATCATTTTAGATCCACCTTCTTTTACAAAATCGAAAAAGAATGTTCCTGAAGCCAGACGTGGTTACGAACGAATAAATAGGGTTGCACTCTGTTTAATGGAACCTGGTGGATACCTCGTAACTGCAAGTTGTTCACATCATATATTCGAAGATGTATTCCTTGAAATAATCACTCAAGCAGCAGAAAAAGAAGGTCGCCAACTGCAATTAGTACATCGTGGAATGCAATCACCTGACCACCCAATACTCTTAAGTATGCCTCAAACCAAATACCTCAAATTTTACATATTCCAAGTATTATAGACAATTGGAGTATAACGTAAAGTCAGCCAAAAATTAATTTTACTTATTTGTAGAGAAGCCCAATTGGGGCGTCTCTACATCAAATGGAAACTCCCTCGCCCCTTTGGGGAGAGGGGTGATTTCCCAATTCGCAAAAACACCCAAGTTTGCCGTCGCTACATCAAAAAAAACTCCTCGATGGCAGAACCAAGGAGGAGTTGTTTTTGTACAAGATTTGTACGTTGAATTTATCGTGAGTAGAACTCGACAACAAGAGGAAGTTCGCAAATTGCAGGAATTTCGTCTCTTGGTGGTAAGTAAATAAATTTTACTGTTAAATCTGCTTTTGCTACTTCTAAATAAGCAGGAGCTGCTGCAGTTGAACGAATAGCATCGTGGAAACATTCCATTTTTTTCGATTTTTCACGAACTGAGATTACATCGTTTACTTTTACAGAATACGAAGGAATATCAACTGGTTTTCCATTTATTAGAATGTGCTGATGACGTACATATTGACGTGCAGCGTACATTGAACGTGCTAAACCTGAACGATACACTAATGCATCTAAACGGGATTCAAGTAGTTGAACTAATAGTTCCCCTGTGTTCCCTACTAAACGTGTAGCTTCTGCTACATAATTAGTCATTTGACGTTCGTGTATGTTGTATTGAAGGCGTAAACGTTGTTTTTCTAACAATTGTTTACCGTAGTCAGATTGTTTCTGACGTTTTTTTGAAGAACCATGTTGTCCCGGAGGATATGGAGCACGCTCCATATACTTGGACGATTTTGGAGCTAATGCAATCCCTAATTTACGGGAGAGTCTGACCTTGGGTCCGGTATAATTCACTAATTACCTCGCTACGAAAGATTTTGAATCTCTGTGCAATCATCTATAGGCACTTCCTACAGAATCGAGTGTTATTTTCTAACACTGGCCTCGAGAATGGAAAAGAGTACAAATATACGGAAAATATTTTCTATTTACAAGATTTAGACCTTTTACTTATAGAAAAAGTGTGATTTTATTTCTTATTCTGCATTGCAATTGCAAATACTTCTACACTTGAAATATAATGCCAAAGCATTCGTAAAACAGCTTTTATAGTTGATTTGAAGTTCCTTTTTTGGAATTCAGATTCAACAAAAAGAGCATAAATAGTTCCAAACATGGTTTTGATGGTATTAGGTCGTTGCGATGTAATAGAAACAACCGCAAACCCAGCTTCAATTAAAGCAAACGAAAGTGAAGATTTTGTAAAATGTAGATGATGTTGTTTTGGTTGGAACCAAATCCATTTGTTTTTGAACAGTTTTGAAGGTAATGACGCAAAATCAGGAACTCTTATATAGACTGTAGTTTCAGAATGACAATAGGAAGAATTTATTTCTTTCAAAAAATCTACTGGCTTTTCAATGTGTTCGTAAACGTGCCAAAGTGTTATTATATCGAATGTTTTTTGAGGTACTGTCGATAGTTCTTCATACACTTTTAAGGAATTCATTGAACAAAACAATCTTGCATTTTCCGATAATTCAACACCTTCAACTTTGAACCCTGCTTTTCTCGCAACATCGAGAAAATGTCCATAATCACAACCAATATCTAAAAGATTTTTCCCTTTAGAATATTTCTTTATAGTAGAAATTAACTTCCATTGTTCTGGTAACCGTTCAATATATCGGCGGTGTTGCTCAAATTCTGATAATTTGGAAACTAATGTATACTCTCTTTTATAGTATTCTT
>JBDNFX010000146.1:0-2946 GCA_041689575.1 Kapaibacterium sp. (SeqCode) | reverse complement strand
TGCCTTAAAAGGTGATCGAAGCGATAATTTTCATATTCCAATTGGGCCACCATCGCCAGGTTCTGTGAAATCTGAAGAAATGAAATCGCCAATTCCTAAACCAGAAATCTTTTTTTCAGGTGATGCTCACGTAAATATAGATCGTGAAATGGCAGATCTTGCTGAAAACCAAATTCGATACAGAATGGTTACCAGAATAACGAATGGTTATTTCCGTTCTATGCAATCAGCAATTAAAGGTGGGCAATAATAATGGATACTTTATTATCAAGTCTTGATATCGTTAGCCAAGGAATGGCTATTCAACGCCAACGTTTGAATGCCATTGCTAATAATATGGCAAATGTAAATACAACTAAAGATGTAGATGGACAACCATACAAACGCCAAATTGTTTTAGTGAGAGCTAAAAAGAATGACGCATTTTCGAAAACGTTCGAACAACAAATTCAACTAGCCTCTACAGATGCCTCTCACGCACCAAATGCATCGTTACCGAATCATTTTGGCGACAAGAGAGCAGTTCGTTCTTTAGAAACAATAGATCAATCTCCACCACGACTAATATATGACCCTTCGCATCCAGATGCTAACCAAGAAGGGTACGTTGCGATGCCTAATGTAAATGTTGTTACCGAAATGGTCGATATGATAATTGCACAAAGAGCATTTCAAGCAAATACAACCATTTTTTCTTCTGCAAAAAATATGGCTCGAAACGCAATTGATATGGGTCAATAATAATTAGAATAATTCTATGATAGAAACATTACAAAGTTCCGTAGCTACACCTTTTCAACCAATACAACTACAAAAATCAGTTGTAGCTCAATATCCATCTGCACTTGATAATAATGAAAAAAGTTCTTTTGTTCAAACGCTAAAAGATGTCCTTGAAAATACAGATGTTTTAGCAAAAGATTCAAAGAAAATTTCCGATGGTTTTATCAAAGGTGAGCCGGTTGAAATACACGATGTTGTTATTGCAAGTGAAAAAGCAAAAACAAGTTTTGAGCTCTTAATGCAACTTAGAAATAAAGCTTTAGACCTTTACAGAGAAGCAATAAGAACGCAGGTTTAAAATCATTTTTTTATATATCAATACAATTGATTATATTTGATAGGCGAGTAAAAAATACTTCTATTAAGAAGTAATAAAAAATACCTGTAAACGCATTTTTTAGTACCGTTTTTCTTTATCAAGCGAATTAAAAAAAGCAAAAAGACTACATCTAATTATGGCATTAGAACCTACTTCCAATTCTCAACAAGTCCTAACAAAAGCTTCAATTGGAGAGCAGATTCGAACCTTCACTGAAAAACTCAATTCCCAACAAAGAATTATTATCGTTTCTGTTGGTATTGCAGATGTACTCGGCTTAGCTTTTTTACTCTTTAGTTCTTCAGGGAAAAATTACGAAATTCTTTTTGCTGGTCTCGATCAAAAAGATGTTGGATTAATAGTTGAAAAGTTAAAAGAACGTAAAATTGATTACACCTTACATGGCGATGGCACTACTGTAATGGTTCCACCTGATGTTGTCTACGAAACCCGAATTTACCTTGCACAAGAAGGAATCCCAAAAACATCAACTTCTGTTGGATATGAATTGTTTGACAATACCAATTTGGGTATGTCGGAATTTGTGCAAAAACTAAATTACCGCAGAGCCTTAGAAGGAGAATTACAGCGCACAATTTCTTCTTTAGAAGAAGTTTCGAAAGCGCGAGTTCATTTAGTTATACCAGAAAAAACCTTATTCGAAGCAGATAAAAAAGAACCTACAGCTTCAGTTACATTACATTTAAAATCTGGTAGAAGTCTTTCAAAATTAAATGTGGATGGAATCCAAACACTCATAGCTTCAAGTGTGGAAGGTATGCAACCTTTTGCAGTTTCAGTTTTAAATCATCTTGGGAAAAAACTCTCGGAAGAAGGGAAAGACCCTAATTCTTTAGCAGGAAAATCTTCTACTCAATATGAGATGCAACAAAAAGTTGATGCATATTATACACAAAAAGCTCAATCGATGTTAGACAAGGTTCTTGGTACAGGAAATGCAGAAGTGAGTGTTACTACAGAATTAGATTTTACTCAAGTTGATAAGACTATTGAAGAATATGACCCAGAAAAACAGATTGCTCGAAGTGAACAAGCAATAGCAGAAAAAGCTAAATCTGATGATTCTTTAAGTTTCCCAACTACTAATTCGCAATCTGAACGTTCAAATTCTATTACCAATTATGAAATAGCAAGAACTTTTGAACGTATAGTAGGTTCAACGGGTAGTATTAAAAGACTTTCTCTTTCCGCCTTAGTGAATGGTACTTCAAAAGTTGAAGAAGAACCAGAACCTAAAATTGTTTATACGCCTCGTTCAAACGAGGAAATGCAAAAAATCAGCGATGTTTTGAAAAACACCGTCGGTTTCAATGCAGGTAGAAACGACCAAATTTCTGTTCAAAATTTACAATTTGATAATACCCAGTTACAAGAGGAAATCAAATCTAAAGGATTAGAACTTCCTTTAACTATTGAAGAAATATTAGAAAAAGTATTAATGATAGTTGCCATGATATTGGCAGTTTTAGTACTTCGAAGAATATTTGCTTCTCGTCAAATCAAAAAAGGAATCGAAAACATACTCTCACCTTCTTCTGCGGATTTAGAACGTCAATTTGCAATGATGGAAGCAGCAGAAGAACAAAAAATGCTTATGTGTGGTACTTTGTTAACTATGCAAGGTGTTGAAGGCGAAGTTGCTGCTTCGGGGAGATCTCGTCAACGACTTCCAAATAAAGAAGAACTTACTGCACGTGCAAGATTAAAATTAGAAGAAGCTGAGGCTGGTGTCATTACCGAAGAAGTATTACTTCAGAGAGAAATGAAAACAAGGGTCGGTAACTATTTAGAAAACCAAACCACCGATGCAATTCGACTTATTA
>JBDNFX010000145.1:0-7009 GCA_041689575.1 Kapaibacterium sp. (SeqCode) | reverse complement strand
CTTATTTTATAGTTACTTTTGAAATTGTAATAAAACTAATCAAACAAAAAAAGAAGCTTGAAGAGTTCATTAGTAAAGCATGGATTTCAAAATGCAAAGTTTGAAATCTAAAATTATACGTCGATTTAGGAATTGAAAATATCTTTATAGTATCGAATAGAACTAAACGAAAATTCTTTACTTTTCGACTAAAGAAAATTTAAAATATAGGGATGTACAATAGTTATCTGCTGCAAAGACAAAAGCACGTTATAGTTGCAAATCTACTTAACTGTATTGTAAAATTAAACAATACTACATTACTTAAAGTAAAAATGCGACTTTTCCCTTGCAAACGAAAACGACTTGAAATATTTTTTAGTGTGTTTGTTCACGTAAATTAACACGAACCAAGGCTAACTTATTTCTTTTCTGAACGAAGATAAACAGTTGCTTTCAGTACATTTGTAGTTTCAGAAGTAACCTTGCAATCTTCAGATAGTCTAAAACCACAAACCCAAAAAATTCTTGCAGTTGAAGAAAGTACAAACGAATTTTCTCTTTCAAGATGTGGAATTTTAGAATTTGTTAAATAATCACTTACATTTTGCTCTAACCCTTCCATCCCTAATGGAGAAAAACGGTCTCCATGTTGCCAATGTCTGAGTATCAGTAACGACGGCAAGGTATCTTCATCAATGTATTCTATGTTTGGATCTTCTGTATAAACTATAGATTGTTTTGAAATTTTTTCTAATGTTAGTGTCCACGAACCAAACGAAAAAGTTCCTCTTTTCTCAATGAAAATGGGTTGTTGTTTCAGAGTATGTGAATTAGTAACTACAAGTTCACTGCGTTCTTTCACAACTCGGAGTTGATCGTTTATTGAAAACACTGAACCAGTTTCTTTGTCGGTTAACTGAATTATTCCTTCAATATGCAGAAGTGTTATTGTTGTTTCAAAATGACCACTAATCAACCGAATCAGTACTTCGCCCTTTATAAATCGGGACAGTGCTTTAAACGATTCAACAGAAATTGACAAACTGGAATTAGTTTTGTTACTTACAACGTGTGGTAAATATTTCAGAACATTTTCAGAAACAATTGTTTCCGCACCTTTTGCAAATTCGGTAAATCTAAAAAGAGTATCTAAAATTGATGGATTGAATTGCTCTTTTAAAAATGGTAATAATGTATGACGAATTTTATTTCGAGTATACGTCAAATTAGAATTAGAAGAATCTTCTCGCCATTCAAGTTGTCGTTCATTTGCATAGGTCGTAATTTCTTCTCGAGAAATTGACAAAATCGGTCGAACAACATTTATATTCACATCTAGTTCTCTTTTCCTTGGAATGCCTGTTATACCACGAAGACCAGTGCCTCGTAAAAGATTAAATAGCATTGTCTCAACTGAATCATCTTTTGTATGTGCTGTAAGGATAAATGGTACAGATTGTTCTTTGGCTACTCTTTCGAAAAATCGATATCGTAATGTACGAGCTGAAAGCTCAATAGATTGTTTGTACTTTTTAGAAAATGAAATTACATTCAAGGACGAACAATGGGTTACGAGATCGTATTTTTTACCTAAAAATTTTACAAATCGTTCGTCTTCGTTTGATTCTTCGTCACGTAAATTATGATTACAATGAACAATGATAATTTTTATAGGAACAATTCCACTTATGTACCATAGTGCATCTAACAAAACGATAGAATCTTTTCCGCCACTGACACACACTATAAATGTTTCGTTTTCAACTTTAGAAACTATAGCCTCTAACGAATGAAAAACTTTTCTTACAAATTCTTTAGCAATAGGCGTTAAATACGAAAACAGTTTTTTCGATTTTTCATTTATTGGAAGTGAAGGTTTTACCTTTTTTACTTCTTTTGGTGCTTGCTGTTGTTGTTTCTTCTGTTGTGGTTTTTGTACAGGTTTTGCAACTACAACTTCTTCTACTTTTGGTATTTCAACTTCTACGGTGCTTTCTATTGGAGTGTTTTCATTCCGTTGAGGTTTCTTTTTACGCTTGTTTTTCTTTTTAGCAGGTATTGGTGCTATGTTCGAATCTTGTTCTTCCGAAGTAAGAATTTCAATTTTTTGAATGTTCTTTTTTACTATCTCGTTAGAAACTTGAACAGTTAATTCAGGAGAAATAGGTGAAACTTCAACAGGAGTTTCAACTATCGGAATATCTTTTTTAAGACGAATTTCTAAAACTGGTGGTGGTCCAGATTGTTGTCTCTGTTGGTTACGTTTGAAACGTTGGTTTTTACTGTATGGTTTTTTGTTCCCGCTTTCATTTTCTGTTTCAGAGGTTTCATCTGCAGTATCTTTCGTTTCAAGTGGTGTAGTTGTTACTTTTTGGACTTCTTGAATTTGTTGTTCAACTTGAGTAGTAACTTTTTTTGAACGTAGTTGTTTCCTCGCTGCTGGTTTTTTTTCAGGTACAGTTGGAGCAATGACTTTTTCAGCAATTACTTCTTTTTTTATAGGATCATTCGAATTTGGGATAGAAACGACAGTAGATTTTGTCGTTTTTTTACGAATAGGTTTCGGATTAGGAACAGGTTTCACAACAGTTTTAGCTGTTAATGGAGCTGATTCAATAGCCGTTTTAGATGTCGCCGCTTTTCTAGTTGTTCTTTTGGGTTTTGTTTGTGGTACAACTTCAGTGGCAACAACATCCTTAGTAGGTGTTGTGTTTGAACTAATTTTCTTCGGCATACGCTAAGTTTTCAGTAGATTCTTCAATATAAGGAACAGTATTTTTCCCAATTTCTTTCATATAAACGACATATTCAGAGAGGCGTTCAACAACATTATCGTACGAATCCATACGAACGATATCTTGTCGAACTGGTGCAGAATTATACAATCCTTTTAAATAACCACCAAAATGTTTTCGGAATTCGTGAATTCCACGTTTTCCATTTTTGTCAATCGTTAAACGGTAATGTTCTAAACAAACGGAAATTCTTTCTTCGACCGATGGCAACGGAGCAAGTGTTCCAGTATCGATTAAGGTTCGAGATTGAGAGAAAATAAACGGATTGCCAATTGCGGCTCTCCCAATCATAACTGCATCAGCTCCTGTTTCGTCGAAGGCTCTTTTCGAATCCATAGGAGAAGTTACATCGCCGTTTAAAATGACAGGAATGGTTACAAATTTTTTAACCTTTTCTATCCAAGACCAATCAGCATCACCTCGATGCCCCATATCCCTTGTGCGGCAATGGATTGTAAGAGCTGCAGCTCCTGCTTGTTCTAACAATTGAGCCACTTCAACAATGACGATAGAATTAGGGTCCCATCCCAAACGAGTTTTAACCGTAACGGGCATTGGAGCACAAGCTTCAACAATTGCTTTCGTCATTTCAGCCATTTTATGAGGCTCTTTAAGAAGTCCAGCACCGGCGTTTCGAGCGACTACATTTTTAACCCAGCAACCGCAGTTGATATCTAAAAAAGCTGGGTTCGATTTCACAGCCATTTCAGCAGCACGAATCATTGTTGGAATATCTCCACCAAATATTTGAATTACCGAAGGATACTCTTCATCTGCAAGAACTAATTTTTCTAAAGAACGTCGAGCGTCACGGACTAATCCTTCCGAAGATATAAATTCAGTATAAACAATATCTGCTCCATTTCGTTTACAAATTACACGAAATGGTAAATCTGTTACATCTTCCATGGGGGCTAGAAGTACACCTTTATCTACTGATACTGAACCTATTTTCATTATTACTTATGGAAAATGAAACTATCGAAAATATTCTTGTAAATTTTAAACCTGCACCACTTTCGTTTTTTCGTCAGTCTACAGAAAATGTAGCAAAAGAACTTGTTGGCTGTCTTTTACTTTCATTCATTAAAGAAGGAAATCAAAAAGTGTTATTGCGTATAGTCGAAACAGAGGCATATTTATCGTATGGTGACGAAGCTTCTCATTCTTTTAGAGGTATAACAAAACGAAACCAAATAATGTTTAAAGAAGGGGGTGTGATATATGTATACAAAATATATGGTATTCATCATTGTATCAACGTAGTTACAGAAATAGAAGGAAAGGGATCCGCTGTTTTGCTTCGTGCAATGGAATGTGTTTTTGCAGAAACTGTATTTCCCAAAGATTCTTTTCGAGGTCCGGGTAAATTAGCAAAGTCTTTAGGGTTTACTCTCGAAGACAATGGAATTACTCTATGTGGGGAAACGCCTAAAATATTTGTTCCTAAAATAAACGATTCTAAAATTCGAGCTACATCTCGGATAGGAATCTCAAAATCTACTGAAAAGTTACTCCGTTTTTGTCTAGAGGGGAGTTCGTATGTTTCAGTAGATTGGAAAAAAGGAATGGCTTAATTTCGTTTACTTTTCAATAACACTGAAGAATAAAATTCTAAATTTTCTAAAACCATACCAGTTCCACGGGCAACTGCTGTTAGAGGCTCATCGTCAATGGTAACAGGTAAAGAAGTTTCTTGCTGCAGGCGAACATCTAATCCTTTTAACAACGCTCCGCCACCAGTAAGAATAATACCACGTTCGAAAATATCTGCCGATAATTCTGCAGGAGTTTTTTCTAATAATGCTAAAACTGCATCGATTATTGGACGAATTGCTTCGTTTAAAACTGCACGTAATTCAATAGAAGTTACTTCTATCATTTTAGGAATTCCTGACATCAAATCACGTCCACGAACTTCAAAGTAAATTTCTTCTTTTAGTGGGACTAATGATCCTACCTTACATTTAATATTTTCTGCTGTTCTGTCACCAATAATTATATTATGAGCACCACGGAAATAACGGACAATTACTGCTGTAAGTTCATCGCCAGCAATTCGAATAGATTCATCAATTACAATCCCAGAAAGTGAAATTACTGCAATCTCTGTTGTGCCACCACCAATATCGACAATCATGTGTCCAATTGGTTCATGAACATTTAATCCAACGCCAATTGCGGCTGCCATTGGCTCTGCAATTAGATATACTTCTTTTGCACCTGCGTGTTCAGCACTGTCACGAACAGCTCTTTTTTCTACTTCTGTAATTCCAGATGGAACGCAAATTACAACCTTACGAGCAGGTTGCCAACGTGCAGAAAGTTTGCTGATAAATGCACGTAACATTCCTTCGGCTATTTCAAAATCAGCAATTACACCATCACGAAGTGGGCGAATTGTGTTAATATCTCTGTGAGTTCTCCCAACCATAGCTTGAGCTTCGTGTCCTACAGCAATAATTCTTTTTGTGTTTCTATCAAAAGCAACAATTGAGGGTTCGTCTAAAACCACACCTTTGCCACGCATCCAAATTAAGGTATTTGCTGTTCCAAGATCAATTGCTAAATCTTGACCAAAAAAACTAAAGTTCATAGGGTATTGGGAATTTTACGGAGTACAAAAATTGATGTCTATTCAAAAATACGTGTTTTTTTTGAATTAGTAGGTAAAAAGTCAATTTTTAGTGTGGAATAATTGAAGAAGATACTTACAAAGTAGAATTTAGGGTTATTTGACCCATGTTTGAATTGCATTTAAAAACTCTTTTTGAGTATCCATAAATACAGAATGTGATGAATTTTCAATTCGTAAAAAATTCTTTTCACCAAGTAATTCTTGAATTTTATCTAAATCCGAAGTTGAAAAAAGTCCATCGTCAATCCCATATAACCCGAACATTGGAATGGATTTTTTTTGTAAAGCTATAATAGAATTCGTTAAATCTTCAGTTGTATATTTCTCATTTTTCCAAAAACCTCTTGGAGCAATTGAATTCATTTCGAACGCTTTTTTACTTCTTGTGTCAATTCTAAATTGATTATATAAAGTTGAGGCTTCTTTTGAGATTTTTTTTGGTGAATAAGCTCCAATTGCCATTGCGTGTGCAAAACTATACGAAGTATATTCAATGAGTGTTGTATCCATATTTTCTAAAAGCACTATGTAGCGGAGATTAATACTGTCATTCTTCTTTTCATAGAATTTTCTCGCAGAACTAATGACAGTCTTAAACACAGCTTGCATTGTAATTGGGGCTGATGCATATAGTATAGAATTAACCATTTCTGGGTAATTTTTAGTAAATTTTGTTGCAACAATTCCACCAAAAGAATGTCCAATTAGCGTAGCTTTTTTAATAGTATATTTTGAATACAATGCCAATAAATCTTCCATTGTTTCAGCATATGTAAATTGTGCGTTGTTATCCTTTGAACGCCCTTCACCTCTGCGGTCGTAAACAATTACAAAATATCCTAACGATGCTAACACTTCGGCTGTAGAAACTTCAAAATTTATGGAATTAAACCCAGGTCCACCGTGAAGAAATATAATTACGGGGTCGGTGCTTTTTCCGTACGAAGCTGAATATAATTCTTGAGAATTTGCTGATTGAACTGAAAATAACAATGTAAATACTAACGAAATGAAGATTATGTGCAATTTCATAAACGAGGTTGATTAATTTTAAAAGGCGATTAATTATAGAGAAATTGTCAAATACAATTAAATTGAAATCTATACGATAACGACAAAAACCAATATGCATAAAGATTCCATACTATGAATGTACCTTTATTAGACCTTACAAGGCAATATACAACAATTGCAGCTGAAATAGAACCAAAAATTTTGGATTTACTCCGTTCACAAAAACTGATACTTGGGAAACCTGTTGAAGAAATAGAAAAAAGTTGTGCTTTCTATAGTGATTGCAAATATGCTATTGGAGTTTCTTCTGGAACCGATGCACAATTGATGGCATTAATGGCATTAGGTATCGGACTAGGCGATGAAGTTATTGTTCCTACGTTCTCCTTTTTTGCCACAGCAGGTGTCGTTGTTCGGGTTGGTGCTACTCCTATATTTGTAGATGTAGATCCTGAAACTTACAATATGGATCCAGCTTCTTTGAAAGCTCGGATTACTCCCAAAACTAAAGCAATAATGCCCGTACATCTTTTTGGGCAATCAATTGATTTGGATGCAATTCTCGAAATAGCAAATGAAT
>JBDNFX010000144.1:0-4001 GCA_041689575.1 Kapaibacterium sp. (SeqCode) | reverse complement strand
TGTTCCAGCTCAAGGTGGTTCATTCCCTGTAAAAGTGAGACTTACTGGTACACAAACAATTGCATTAACAATACCAAGTTTCACATTTACCAATGGTAAAGTTATTACTATTTTTGCTCACGGTTTAGCTTCTGGAACTCCAGCACTTGGTGCAAGTGTCATAATGCATAACTAAAAGTTTAAAATTCTTTCGAATTTTTTAGCCATACAATTGTATGGCTTTTTTTATTTCAAAAATACTCGATATAGTATAACGTTATGTTATGAAAAAAGAGTAATTTAGAATATTATGTTAGAAGAAATTCAGTCTACAAAACGAAGACTTTCAGAAATTGAATCAGAATTAGGAAAACTACTCTCTAAAAGAGATAATCTAAAAAAACAATGGCTTTCTGAAAAAGAAACCTTAGGTTCGGTCCGTTTACTTAAAGAAGAGTATGAACGACAGAAAAATCTCGCAACAGAATATGAACGATCTGGGGACTACGGAGCCGTAGCAGAAATACGGTATGGAGTTTTAGTTGTTTTAGAAAAAAAGATAGTTGAAGCTACAAATAAGACAAAATCACTTCAAACAGCAGATTCGTTGTTAAAAGAAGAAGTTAGTGCAAATGATATAGCTGAAATTGTCTCACGTTGGACAGGAATTCCAATACAAAATATGTTGGAAACTGAAAGAACTAAGCTCTTAAAAATTGAAGATCGAATACATTCAAGACTTGTAAACCAAAAAGAAGCGGTAAATGTAGTTGCGAATGCATTGCGACGTTCCCGTGCGGGGCTACAAGATTCAGCCAAGCCAATAGGTTCTTTTATTTTTTTAGGCTCAACAGGCGTTGGGAAAACAGAATTAGCAAAAGCACTTGCAGAATTTATGTTCGATAACGAATCCGCATTAGTTCGAATAGATATGAGTGAATATATGGAAAAGCACTCAGTTTCGAAGTTAATAGGTGCTCCTCCTGGATATGTTGGTTATGAAGAAGGCGGACAGTTAACTGAAGCAATTCGTGTTCGACCATACTCGGTAATTTTGTTAGATGAAATTGAAAAAGCTCATCCAGAAGTTTTAAATGTACTCCTTCAAATTTTAGATGATGGACATAGTACAGATTCGAAAGGTCGGTTCGTAAATTTCAAAAATACTATTATCATAATGACATCGAATCTTGGATCGGAATTAATTCAACAGATTATTCCTACATTGACTGAATCTAATCGAGATACGGTAATGAATGAAATAAAACCTACTATTCAAAACTTGTTACGCCAAAACCTTCGACCCGAATTTCTAAATAGAATTGACGAATTAGTATTGTTTAAACCTTTGTTACTTGAAGAAATACGACAAGTTGCCTTATTACAATTAGAAAAACTAACTTCTTTGCTTTTAGAACGTTCGATAGGATTAGAACTAACTGCCGATGCTCTCGATTGGTTAACAAAACGTGGATTTGATCCTATCTATGGTGCAAGACCAATGAAACGTTCGATTCAAAAATATATAATTGACCCACTTTCTGTTCATTTACTTTCTGTAGATTTTGTAGCTGGAGATACTATTCTCATAGATGCAAATGATAATTCCTTTGTTTTTAACAAGAAAAGCTTATGAAAACTTTACTATTGATTCTCTTCGTACTTATTCTATCTGCTTGTAGTGGTTCAAAAGAATTAACAAAGGAACAAGAAAAAACAACATCAGAATTAGTAAGTTCTTCGAAACCAAAACTAGAAAATTTTTCTGTACAAAGTGAAGTTACCGAAGGAACAGAAGTTGCTTTGCAATGGTGGTTCTCGAACGCAGTATCTGTATATTTTCCTCAAAATCGTTCGTTTTATAAAGCGAGTGATAAAATATCATTTCTTTTAAAAGAATCGAAAACACTACAGTTAATTGCTACAAATGCGAAAGGTGATACTTCAGTTCATTCATTTTTTGTTAAGGTTATTCCAAGACAAGTAACTCCAGATACTTATACCATTAAAGGTCCAGTTAATTCCAAAAAAATCTCATATCCGATTGCAAAAAGTACCATTGAATCAAATTTTATTTCTGGAATGATAGATTTTACGGAATCGAAAATAGAACAATTGTTTATTCGAAACATTGTTGCTGAAGATTCAATGTTAATAATTACAGTTTTACCGTTAGATAAAAATGGTAATTTTATAGATGACAATGAATCTGATAAGATTGGAGGGATTCCAACAAATATATGGCAAAATCCAGATAGTACTTTTTTAGATCCTGCTAATGGTATTGGTAATTTTCCCATTATAGCATTTTATAAATTAGATTATGAATTAAAAAAACGACCAAAATTCAAAGACTCGGCAAAACGTAAAAAACACATTATTGAAAAAATGTTATTTATGATTGAAATTGATAAGGGTAATTGTCAAACTACAAGAGCTATTTTTAAAAAAATATGTCCTGAAGCAAAACCCAATATATGCTGTAAAAATACATTAACAGTTACTGATGCTATATTAAAAAATACATTTGGAATTAATCGTTTTACAGTTATCATGGGAAATCCACCATATCAACCAAGTCAATTATGGGAACAATTTATAAAAAAATCTATACTATTTTTAAATACAGACTCTTATTTTATTTTTATTATACCTTCATCATGGACAAGTCCTACATCAGATTCTTGGAATATTTTAAAAAAAAAAAATATTATAATAATAAATAGTTCTCTATATTTAAAAGAATTATATTTTAAAAAAATAGGTAGCACATTTAGTTATTTTTTAATTAAAAATGAAATATATAAAAATGTTACTATTAGTATTTATGATATTAATAAATATTTTAGTTTTAATATTAATTCAGTATTTATGCTCCCAAACCTAATAAGTCCTTTATCTATCAGTATTAATAATAAAGTTTTAATAAATAAATTATCAGGAGATTTTATAAGAAAAGATCTAGGTAATTATCAAAAAATATTAAATGATGAATATAAATACCCTGTTATTACATTTGTTAAACCAAATAATATACTTGATATTCAATATAGATATAGACAAGACCCACAAGAAAAACAGAAAAAAGTATTATTATTTAGAAGTGGTTACATAAACCCATATTTTGATAATGGGATAAATGGCGTTGGAGATAATATCCATTCTTTATCTGTAAAAACAAGTAGTCAAGGAAATAATATAGTTAAATTATTTAAATCACAATTATATAATTATATATGGAAAATTAATAAACATTCTCAATTTAATTGGTCTGGATTAATGAATAACGTATTTAGAAATGTTTTAAATATTAAAGAATATGATGATATATCAATATATAAATATTTTAATATATCAAAATCTGAAATTTTATATATAAATAGTTTTATAAAATTAAAATCTAATAAGACTAACACTATCAAACATTCAGAAGGTGGATCTTATAATAAATTCAATAAAACACGCAAAAATAAAAAATAATATTATTTTTATTTAAACCTCCCATCCAAAGAATGTCTTTGTAAATTCATTCATTGATAATGTACCCATACTCAAATTACAGGGTGCGCATATTGGCCTTAGATTCTTGATAGTTAAGTCACCACCTTTACTATCAGCAATTACATGACCACAATGAAAGTTTCTAATATCAATCCTTTCTTTCTTACAGCATAGGCATTTATTTTGCATAATATCTTGTCCAATATAT
Organism: Kapaibacterium sp. (SeqCode); assembly: GCA_041689575.1. GTDB lineage: Bacteria > Bacteroidota > Ignavibacteria > Kapaibacteriales > JAEUSM01 > JAEUSM01. The sequence goes on along the minus strand of JBDNFX010000144.1, from coordinate 313 downwards.
TCATTCCATACAAGTGTTTTAATTTGTTTAGGAATTTTTTTTCTCTTAATATATAAAGGTTGTTCAGATGAATCTATTAATACATTGTCTTTATCCATTATTTCAGGAATTGATTCTTCATTGTCATCTATTTTACTTACAGTTTTCTTTACAGTTGTTTCAGGAATTGATTCTTTATCATCATCTATTTTACTTACAGTTTTCTTAGTTGTTTTCTTTACAGTTGTTTCAGGAATTGATTCTTCATCATCATCTATTTTACTTACAGTTTTCTTAGTTGTTTTCTTTACAGTTGTTTCAGGAATTGATTCTT
>JBDNFX010000143.1:0-4632 GCA_041689575.1 Kapaibacterium sp. (SeqCode) | reverse complement strand
TTCTTTTAATTTTTCTTCTTCGTGAGCTTCAATAAAGGGAATTTGCTTCGCAAGAGAAGTTTCTGGAGGCAAGGAAATGGTAATTCGTTCTGAAGCTTTTAATTCTTCTTCTACTTCTTTAAGAATTTTAGTTAAACCATTTTTAAAAACAAGTATATTCTCACCAATTGGTGGAATTCCATTTCTTATTGTTGAAATTGAGAGTAATTCTAACCCTTTACTATTCTTAGAAAGTTCACAAACAGTTGTTGTATCAGATTCAAAATGGAAGGATAATGTTTTTTTCATTACTTTACTTTAACGTAAATATAGGGTTTCATTTTCTCGAATTTTTTTAGTCCAATACCTTTTACATTTTGAATTTCTTCAATAGAATTAAAAGGATGTTGTTTTCGAAATTCTATAATCTTTATGGCAGTTTTTTTACCAATATTTGGTAAGGTAATTAGTTGACTTTGAGATGAAGTATTTAGATTTAACTTTTTCGAAGGTAACTCTTTTTTAGTATAACTAGTATATAATCCTAATTTTTTCGTTGAATCATTTGAAGATATTTCGATTTTACTTTCCAAAGATGCGAATGTTTCATTATCTAAAGGCATTTCTGTTGAATCTACACTTTCTTCCAGAGTTGTATTCGCACTTACAGTGAGATTGAAATTCGTATCTGAAATTGTAGCTTTTTCTAAAGAATCTACTAACTGTTCAAACTTTAGTCGTGATAGATCGTACTGTTTATTAGTAAAATCTAAAGAAGATAAAAAATACCCAATTAGAAGAATTCCAAATACTGTAAAAGTAATTCTTTGTTCACTTTTAGAAACATGGAAAATATCGGATAACTTCTCTGAGATTTTTTTCATATTCTGCTAAAACAAAGCTTCTTTAACTTTATCGAAAAAATCCTTTTTTCCTTTTGTATTTTCTTTTTGTTCAGGAACGAAATGTTTAGAATGTTGAAGTTCTTTTAAAGTTGATTTTTCTTTAGATGTAAGGTTAGTTGGAACAAAAATATTTACTCGAATTAGTTGATCACCCTTACCATACGAATTCAAATTTGGAATTCCTTTATCTTTCATTTGAAGAATAGTTCCAGGTTGTGTTCCAGCTTCAATTTTTAAAAGTGCAGGTGTGTCTAAAGTAGGAACTTCCACTTCAGTACCTAATGTTGCATCTATAAAAGAAATAGTTAAATCAAAAACTACGTCGTTTTCTTCGCGAATGAAATACTTATGTTCTTTTTCTTCTATAATTACAATAATATCTCCAGGATCACCGCCACGTTTTCCAGCATTACCTTGACTACGTAGATGAATGTAATTACCGTTCATAACTCCAGCCGGAACGCTGAATTTAGTATTCGTTTCTTCAGAATTTCTACCTTCACCACTACATTCTTGACAACGGTCTTTTATAGTTTTTCCACTTCCATTACAAGTTGGGCAAGAAGTGATATTGACAAATTGTCCAAAGACCGAACGGCTAACTTGCCGGATTTCTCCTTGTCCTTTACATGTGTTACAAGTAGCATATCCAGAACCAGTTTTTGCACCACTACCAGTACAAGCTGTACAAGGAACTTGTTTTTTTACTTTAATAGTTTTTTCAACACCTGTTGCAATTTCTTCTAAAGTTAATAGTAGGCGGATTTTAATATCAGATCCGGGTTCACCAACAGGTTTTGAAGAACGTCGGTTTCGTCCACCACCACCACCAAAGAAATCACCGAATACATCTCCAAAAGAAGAAAATATATCGTCATAGGATGCATTACTTTGAGCACCAAATCCTGAATTAACACCTTGAAAACCAAATTGGTCATATCTTTGACGTTTAGTTGTATCAGATAAGACTTCGTAGGCTTCAGTAGCTTCTTTGAATTTATCTTCAGCTTCTTTGTTATCAGGATTTCTATCAGGATGAAATTGAAGAGCAAGTTTCCTGTATGCTGACTTGATTGTATCTATTGAGGAGTCTTTTGAAACACCTAAGACTTCATAAAAATCTTTTTTCATTTATTGTTTTCCTGAAGAAGTGATTACTTTAGAATGACGTAGAACTTTCTCACGAAGTAAATACCCTTTTTGTAATTCTTGAACAATGTTTCCATCGACAATTGTGTTGGAAGGTGTTAACATTATTGCTTCATGAAAATCTACATCGAATGGAGTATTTGTTACAATTTCAATTGGTTTTACACCAACTTCTTCAAATGTTTTATTAGTTTTAGATTGAATTAATTTCATACCTTCAAAAAAAGCAACAAAATCTTTAGTTTTGTTTGTAGTTGAAATTGCTACTTCTAAATCATCTAATAAAGGAAGTAGTTTTGCAAGTAATTTTTCATTTGCATATTCTACTATATCTTGTTTTTCCTTTATTGTTCTTTTTCTAAAGTTTTCTAATTCAGCTGTTTTACGAAGTGAAAGATCTTTCAAATCCTCAATTTCTTTTTCTAACAATTGAATTTTTTTAGCTGAATCTATTTCATCAGAAATACTTTCAACATTTTGATGAACAGAAGAATCTTCTGTTTGTTCTTTCTTGTTTGACATTTCGTTTATTGCTTCGTTTTTTAAGTATGTGTTTCGAAAGTTTTTTAAATCCATATTTTTAAAATCCTTTGACGAATTGAGTTGGAAATAAATGTTTATTTCGAAATGGTTTGTGATACTACTTTCAAAATTGAAAGTAATTTAGAATAATTCATTCTTTTTGGTCCAATTAACCCAATAGAACCTTGTGCATCTCCTACTGTGTAGGAACTAACTAACATTGAATAGTCATCGAACTTTTGATTACCAATTTCTGTTCCGATTAATATTGTTGAATCATTTTCCTTTTCTTCAATACTATCTATTAAATGAACAATTATGTCCTCATTTTCGATTAACTCAATAACTCCTTTAATACTAGAAATATTTTCATATTCTGGTAAGTCAATAAGTTTATTTGCTCCCGAGATTATAATATTCGAATCATTAGTTCTATAAACTTCAAATATGGAATCTATAGAATTTACAAATAATCGCACCAATGGATGATTGTTAATCGATGTTTCGGTAATTATAGAAGAAAAATGAGTTCGTAAATAATTTAAAGTTTTACCACTAATTTTCTCATTTATTATTGACGTTAAATTTTGAATATTATCAAAACTAATTTCAGAATCTGTTTCTAAGGTTAATGTTCGGACATAACGAGAATCTAAAGCTAATACTACTATAATTCGTGTTGAAGAAAGTTGGAAAATTTCTACTTTCTGAACCACAATATCTACCAAATGTGGAATTCTGACAATACTTAAACAATTTGAAAGAGTCGATAAAATTGACGAAACATCCTTTAAAAAATCATTTTTTTCTGGTATGATTGAATGAACTATTTTATTTATTTCTATCGACGATAAAGTTTCTTCCGTCATCAAAGAATCTACATATAATCTATACCCTTTATCGGTTGGTATTCTGCCACTCGAAATATGAGCATGTCGAATTAACTCTTTGTCTTGTAAATCCGACATAACGTTTCTTATCGTGGCAGGGCTTAAACTTTCTTCTTCAGAAAACGATTTAGACAAATATCGTGAACCCACAGGTGAAGCGTTTAAAATATAGGAATATACTAAGTTGCGAAGTATGTTTTTTTCACGCTCGGATAGTTTGTTTTGATCAGAAATAGTTCGGTGTATCATGTATCTAAATTACGTAAGCAAATATTTATGGTACTTTACCGTATTTTGAAGTCTTTTATTCACTATTGTTCGACGTAAAACTCGATGTAGAATTTTATGAGCTTAGATATAGAAAATACTAATATACTACTTTCAAAAACTCTTCGTATCAACGAACTATTCTTTTCTATTCAAGGAGAAGGAACCAGAAGTGGTTTACCCTGTGTTTTTATTCGATTGCATGGTTGTAAATTACGTTGTTCATATTGCGACACTCCGTATGCATTAGATAAAAACAATGGCGGAAAAACGATGGATTTGAAATCTATTGAAGAGTATATTGATTCAATTCCAACTGATTTTATAGAATTTACTGGTGGAGAACCATTAGAGCAAGAAAATGTTTTTGAGTTTTTCACGTATCTACTAGACAAAGGTAAAACAATTGCTGTCGAAACTGCAGGGCATATACTTTTAGATTCTGTTGACAAACGTGTGATTAAAATTGTGGATATTAAATGTCCTAGTTCTACAATGACAAAATTCAACAAATTTGAGAACTTCAAATTTATAGACACTAAGGACGAAGTTAAATTTGTAATAGGCAATGACGAAGATTTTGAATTCGCTCTAAATGTTTGTTCCGAGTTTGACCTTTTTAATAAAACATCAGTTTTGTTTTCTCCAGTTTTTGGAACAATGAATTATCAGAATCTTGCCGAAAATATTTTGAAAACTGGTAAAAAAATTCGATTTCAAATTCAACTTCATAAATATATTTGGGACCCCTCAACTAGAGGCGTTTAATAATTAAATCGTTACTATGAAACAACTATACATTTTAATGTTACTTTTGTTTGGAATTACAAATGTTACAAGCGTAACTTCTCAAACTTTAGTTAAAAAGAATATTCTAATAGAAGAATTCACTTCTGCTACTTGTAAACCTTGTAAAACAG
>JBDNFX010000142.1:0-4401 GCA_041689575.1 Kapaibacterium sp. (SeqCode) | reverse complement strand
CTTTAAATTATACACAATTGACCCACCAATAATACGTTCAAAGCCTTGGTTTCCACGCTGAGAACTTTCGTCAATGCCTTGGGCTACACCGGAATAGATTCCAATATAGGTTTGAGAAATTGATTCAAGGTTCGATACGAAAGACAGTGAAAAGGTAAAAACGATAATGAAAATTGTCTTCATATTGAAATTGTGAACAGTTAATCTTCTGACATAAATAGTTTCGAAACAGTACAATATATACCAAATCTTAGAAAAAGCCAAGCATCGTTCGTACCATCTTCAATTGGATGTAATTGATCGCTAAGGGTAGGCATTGAACCAGTTTGAATTTCCAAATCGAATGCTGATGAAAGTGGAAATGTTGTTCCAAGAAACAATGGTGCAGAAAGTGTGTTCCCAGAAAATGAACGAATACTAGGGGGCAAAACTTTTGGAAAAGAATCGTTTGTAAAGAAGGTGAAACCTAATCCAGCCCCAAGAAATGGCTTAAAGTGAGAATTATTTTTAAAGAAATAATATCGAGAAACAAACAAAATAGAAAGTAAACTCGATTGGTAATCGTTCGGTCCGGTGAATTCTACAGTTCCAATTCGTGAAGCAAACAATTGTAATTCGACTGAAAACGAAGCAGTAGGTGAATGATCGAAAAGAATACCCATTCCAGCCGTTGGGTTAAATGCTTGAGTGCCTAAGGATGAACCTTCGTTGAGTCCACGTGTTACACCACCAAAAACACCAATTTGATGTTGTGCAGTAACGGTAGAATTTAGAGAAAATACTAAAATTAGGTATGCAACTGCAACACTGCTCTTCCAAATTGTTTTTGCCATTGATGCGATTGTGTAACGTAAGGACAAACTTCCGAAAGTCTATTCCAAAAATTTTGTGAATGATTCAAATGTTCGGTATGCACTAATTCGTGTAACAGTACATAATCGCAAACAAATGGAGGTACTAAAAATAATTTCCAATTTAACGAAATATTCTTTTCCGACGAACAAGAACCCCACCTTGAACTTTGTGAACGAATCTGAATTTTGTTAATTCTAAATCCAAATTCATCAGCTAATTCTAGTAATCGTTTTGACAGAAAAAGCTTTGCTTCTTTTTTTAATATTCGTACAAAACCTTCACCTTCAAAATGATTCATACGACCATACAATCGTGCTTGTTCGTAATCTATGAATGGAGTATCTATTAATCGTTCGTGAATAATATATATTTTTCCACGGATGAAGCGTTCGTTTTGTTGCAACTGAACTGCATTTTCTCTAAGTTTTACTTTAGAAAGTGCTTTGAGAATCCACTCTCGTTTGGATTCAACTAAATAATCGACATTTAGTTGCGAATATCGCAAAGGAACAATAAGCTCGACAGTTGTTGAATTTTTAACAACAATACGAGCATTCTTGACTTTTTTCCGAACAAGGGTTATCGGTATTGATTCCACAAATTCCAATTGAACTTAAACATAATACAAACTTACAAAAAGGTTTTGATATAAATAAAAAAAACGAGAGACCTTCAGCAATGGTCTCTCGTTTGGAGAGTAAGTAAATATATAAAATATACTCGCAAATTCTACTATTTTATTTAGTTCTTTTGAACTCAATTCTTCTATTTTGAGTTTTTCCTTTTTCCGATTGATTAGAAGTAATAGGTTGAGTTTCTCCCATACCAATTGCAGTTAATCTATCCGCTGCTACTCCTCTACCAACAAACCATTGTTTTACAGAACCGGATCTGTCTTCAGAAAGTTTAAGATTGTTTGCCGGGTCACCAACATTGTCGGTATGACCAATAACATCGATTACAATTTCTGGGTTGTCTGTCATTATACGTAAAACTCTGTTAAGAATTTTTTCTGACGAAGGATCAATATCAGAAGAACTTGTTCTGAAAAGAATACCTTGGAAGTTTAACGATTGTCCAACAACAAAATCATCAACTCTATTTAATGGGTCAGTATCTCGACCAACCTCAAAACCATCATCAATACCACCAAAATCTGTATCAGGATTAAGAGGATCAGTTTTATATCGTTTAACCTCTTCACCATCTTTTAATCCGTCACCATCGGTATCTGGATTATTAGAGTCAGAACCTAAGCTTACTTCATCGTCATCGCTTAGCCCATCATTGTCACTATCATCACCTTCTTCAAATTTGGCAATTCGATATAAAATACCAATTCTTGCAGAAGTAAACGCATCGTTGACATCATCGGTTGCTGGGTTAATAGCATCTGTAAAAAACAAATTATTTCCTACTTGTAAGTCTAACAACCAATGCTTAGCAAATTCAGTTTGAATACCAACGGCAATAGGCATAGTACCAACAAGACCACTAAGTTCATTTTTTGGGTCAGCGTCATACGGTACGGAATCTACATTATAATATGCTAGTCCTAAACCTACCGAAATATAAGGGTCCCAATTTGATCTTTTAAATGGAGAATAGCGGACTCTTAAATCTCCACCGATAACACTTGTTGAATATTCAGAATATTTACCAAATTCAGTAGTTTTATTTGTCGTAAACCAACCACCTAATTCAGCAGAAAAACCTGTTGCAAATAAATTTGTATAAATTCCATTTAATCCTAAAATTGGAGTAAATGCTTGAGAACCAACGCCATTTCCTTCGTTAATAGGACGAACTATTCCACCATTAAGCCCCAAATATAGGCTTTGAGCAGAGAGAGTCACTGATATCGAAATAAAAATAGCGATGACTAATAGTACTTTCCGTACCATAGATGTCTCCAAATGAAAGTAATAAAAACCATTTTAATTTCACAAAAGTATGTAAAAAAGCCGTAAAACTTAAATATTACGGCGTGAGTTCACATTTTTACGTATAAATACGTATATCGATAGATGTTACTTCAGTCCTAATTTTGCTTTTACTTCTTTTTCTAACTTTGCATAAATTTCTGGTTGTTCTAATAGAATTTTACGTAAACCATCACGCCCTTGAACGCGATCTGTGCCGTAGGAAAACCAAGAACCAGCTTTTGCAATTATTTCAGTATCAATGGCTATATCCAAAATATCGCCAAGTTTAGATATTCCTTCATTATAAAGGACATCAAATTCTACTTCTTTGAACGGAGGAGCAACTTTGTTTTTAACAATTTTTACTTTAGTTCTGTTTCCGATAATATTTGTTCCGTCTTTGATAACATCCTTACGGCGAACATCAACACGAACAGACGCATAATATTTTAGGGCATTCCCACCAGTTGTTACTTCAGGGTTTCCGTACATTACACCAATTTTACTACGTAACTGATTGGTAAATATAATACACGTGTTTGCTTTTCCAATTGCTGCATTTAATTTTCTCATTGCTTGCGACATTAAACGAGCGTGCGATCCCATTTGAGCATCACCCATATCGCCTTCAATTTCAGCTCTTGGTGTAAGTGCTGCAACTGAATCTATAACAATTATATCTACTCCACCTGATCGAACTAAGGTTTCAACAATTTCTAAGGCTTGTTCACCAAATTCTGGTTGAGCCAAAAGAAGCGTATTTAAATCAACTCCAAGGCGTTGTGCATATTGAACATCAAGTGCATGTTCGGAATCAATAAAAGCAGCTATTCCACCAAGTTTTTGACATTCGGCAATTGCGTGCAAACAAAGCGTTGTTTTTCCAGAAGATTCTGGTCCGTAAATTTCTACAATACGCCCTTTTGGGAATCCACCAATTCCAATAGCTGCGTCAAACGAAATACAACCAGTTGGAATAGCTTCAATTGCTACAACATTTGCATCGTTCAAACGCATAATGGAACCTTTCCCATATTGCTTGTCAATTTGTTCCATTGCAGTTGCAACGGCTTTCATCTTTTGTTCGATGATTTTCATTACCTCTAATGAGTCTTTGTCTTTTGATGTTGCCATGCGTCCGTTTCTTTCGTTGAAAAGTAAATCTGTTTCTTCTGTTGCTGTTTTCATTGTTTAGTTCCTTGTAAGTATGATTTCAAGTAACCGTATACAAATGTACAGTTTTGCATACGATTTTCTTCAAGAATTATTTACAAGGACAAATATACAAAAAGAATATTACATATTGTAATAAATCTACATCATTGTACGAAAATATATTTTACACTCCCAATTTACTTTACGTAAGGCACGAAATTATTTTCAATGTTATTTAAACAATATTTCTTTTGATGAGAAAGTTTAAAGAAACTTCCCGAAAATCCTGATTCAGGCAAATTAATGGTAAATTATATTCCTGAGGGTACTGAGGAAGATTATCTTACTGGAGTTATAAATACTATAAAAACTGAAAAATCTTCAGTCGTTGTTTTCTTTCTTAAAGGCTATGTTAGAGAACTGAGTTTATCTGGACAAACTTTATGGAATTATAGATATAACGTTG
>JBDNFX010000141.1:0-15451 GCA_041689575.1 Kapaibacterium sp. (SeqCode) | reverse complement strand
GCCGATCTTGATATTTGTTTAACGGGTAAAGCATTTACTTTTACGCTATCCTTTATACGGTATTCAAAAGAATATTATTTTGAATACTATTATAACCCAATATGGGGAGAAAATGATACTGTAAAAGGTGTTTCAGTCTTTGTTCAAAACATTACTACTCGAGAAGAAGCACTTTCACAACTCAGAGAAAGAAATTACTTTATTGAAAGAATTGCTTCTACTTTACCGAATGTGATTATTATATTAGAAATTGAATCAGAAAAACCAATATTTATAAGTGAAGGTATAAAATCAATCTTAGGGTATGAACCCGAAGAATTGATTAACAACTCTGAAAAGTTTAACTCTATTCAAATTGAAAATTCAACATCAGTTTTGGTAGAAAAAATTTTAGAACCTAATTCTTATGTAGTCTTCTATGAAAAAGAAATTAAATTATTAAACAAGAACAATGAAGTTGTTTGGATTCTTGCTCGTTCATTACCGTTTACTTTTGATGAAAAAGGAAATCCTTTGCAGATTCTAACCATTTTGCAGGATATAACAGATAGGAAAAAGTTTGAAGATGAGTTATTGCATTCAAGGGAAGAAGCGATTTCGGCGAATAAAGCAAAATCGGAATTCTTAGCAAATATCTCTCATGAGTTCAGAACTCCTTTAAATGCAATTATTGGGTTTTCTGAACTACTCCGTGCAACGTTTGAATCGGAAATACAATTTGAATATTTAGAAGCTGTAACTTCGAGCGGTAAACATTTGTTAAGTCTTATAACGGACATTCTCGATTTGTCGAAAATTGAAGCAGGGAAACTCCTAATTCAAATTGAAAGAGTACATTTGCATTCATTGTTCCAAGAAATAATTCAGATATTTTTGTTCAAAGCTGAAGAAAAAGGTATTTCATTGGAATTTGTCAATGAAATTGTAGAAGACACTTATATTGGAATTGACTCATTACGATTACGTCAAATTCTCTTAAATATAATTGGAAATGCGGTCAAGTTTACTGAAACTGGATTTGTCCGAATAGTAATGGAATTGAAAGACAATGGAGCAGGCGATAAAGATTTTGTAGTTTCCGTAATCGATACTGGCATTGGAATTCCAATAGAACAACAAGAAGTTATTTTTCAAGCATTCCGCCAACAAGATGGGCAAAGCACTAGAAAGTATGGTGGCACTGGATTAGGTCTAACAATCTCGAAAAGACTCATTGAAATGATGAATGGTACAATTCATGTAGAAAGTGTTTTCGAAGAAGGAACGACATTTATATTGAATTTCAACAAAGTACAAGTCTACAGTAAACCAAATGAATCGGAGGGACTTACAGGTAACTATATCAAAGGAATAATCATTGATAATGAATTACATACTAAAGAAATACGTATATTAGACCCTAATAGAAAAAAACTGTTACAACAAGAATTAGAACTTCTCTTCCAAGATCGATTCTTGAGATTACAAAAGATTATGATAATATCTCATGTTCATGAATTTGCAATTCAAATTCTAAGCTTAAGCAATGAATTTGGTGTAACTTCGTTGAAGGATTATGCTGAAAAACTACAGATGGTATCACGAAATTTCGACGTAGTAAATACACAACAAGTACTTCATGAATTTGCCAAGTTATATTCTCAAATTAATTCTAGTGTATATTAAAGGACAATATGATAACTACTTCTGAACAAAGTAACGAAGAAAAAATTATTCAACCCGATCAACAAAGTTACATATTAATTGTTGACGACGTACCTTTGAATTTGCAAATGCTCGGTGGGCTGTTACAGTCAAAAGGCTACGAAGTAGCTCCTGCTTCTTCTGGAATGATGGCTTTAGAGATGGCTCAAACTCAAACACCCGATTTGATTCTTTTAGATATTCAAATGCCTGAAATGGATGGATTTAAAGTTTGCAAATTATTGAAAGAAAATCCAATAACAACAGATATTCCTGTTATTTTTTTAACAGCATTCGTTGAGACTGAAGATATTGTTCGAGGATTTGAATTAGGTGCAATTGATTATATTTCGAAACCATTTAATTCATCGGAATTAATTGCAAGAGTAAATACTCATTTGTCCTTAAAACGAGCCACAAATCAAGTAAATGATAGGAATAAAAAATTACGTATTGCTAATGATAAATTAGAAACATTGAACCTAGAGTTAAAAACAGCAAATACTATGAAAAATAGAATGTTGTCTATGGTTGCACACGATTTGAAAAATCCTTTAGGTGGAATTCAAGGTTTAGTTTCGTTTTTAATTTCAGACGATAGATTAACGAAGTATTCTGATATAGTTGAATCGTTAGAACTAATGCGCAAATCTTCTATTTCAATGTTAGATTTAGTAAAAGAGATATTAGATTCCGCTGCATTAGAAATAGGGAGAATAAATCTAAATACTAATGTAGTAAGTATACAAGAGTTAGTTCAAGCTGCAGTTTGGTTGAACAAACCGAATTGTGAAATTAAAAATCAAGAAATGATCTTTAAAGCCATTGATACTGCTCATAACGATTTTATGACCCAAGCAGATTCTAAACGTCTTGCTCAAGTTTTCGACAATATTATTTCAAATGCAATCAAATATTCTCCTTTTAATAAACCAATTGAAGTAACTGTTGAAAGTTTTGAAACGACCATAATGTTGAGTGTAAAAGATCAAGGTCCAGGTTTAAGCGAAGAAGACAAAGAAAAAATGTTTGGATATTTCCAAAGACTTTCAGCACAACCAACAGGTGGCGAATCTTCAAATGGTATTGGGCTTTCCATAGTTAAACAAATTGTAGAACTGCATAATGGTAAAGTTTGGGTTGATTCAGAACTTGGAAATGGTGCTACATTTAATGTAACTATACCAGTTCTGTCAATTGATATTGATTAAAAGTTACACAGAAAAACAATAAAATTGACCCAACAGTGTATGATAAGTTCAAATTCTAAAAAGAAGGTGTTTTAAAAGTATATGAGTAAAGAATCTACGACAGAAACTATAAACGTAGAAGAACTAAAAAAACAATTTTCAGATTATTTACGGAAAAAAAAGTATCGTAATACTTTAGAACGGTATCTTGTTCTTGATAGAATAGCAGAATTAGATAACCATTTTAGTGCCGATGAATTGTATTTATATATGCTCAATTTTGGAGATAAAATCTCTAGAGCTACCGTTTATTCTACATTAGATTTGTTAACAAGTTGCCGTATTCTGATGAAACATCGGTTTCAAAGTGAAGGTGCAAAGTTTGAATTAGCGAGTCGTCTTCCACACCACGACCATCTTATTTGTATTGAATGTGGTCATATAATCGAATTTCGAGACCCTTCAGTAGAATCTATTCAGCAAAAAGTGTGTGCTCAATTTGGGTTTGAACCAATTGAACATTCACTACAATTGTTCGCAGTATGTAAAGATCCACGTCATTGCGAACACAATCAATAAGTTAATCATCACCAAGAAATACAAATGTCAAAATCGATAAAGAATCTCGTAATAGTTGAATCTCCTGCAAAAGCAAAAACAATAGAAGGATATCTCGGAAAAGATTGGATCGTTAAATCATCTCAAGGTCATATTCGTGATCTGCCATCTAAAAAAATAAGCGTTGATGTTGCAAATAATTTTAATCCTTAATATGCTATCAGTGAAAAGAAAACTGAATTAGTCAGAGAGTTGCAAAAGTATGTTGCTACTTCCGATACTGTCTGGTTAGCTACCGATGAGGACCGTGAAGGGGAAGCAATTTCTTGGCATTTAGCTGAAGCCTTAGGGTTAGATTCTGAAACTACCAAGCGAATAGTGTTTAACGAAATTACAAAAAATGCTATTCTCAAGGCAATTGAAAAACCAAGAACAATTGATATGAATTTAGTAAATGCTCAACAGGCAAGAAGAATTCTGGACCGCTTGGTTGGATATGAACTTTCACCTATTCTTCAACGGCAGTACCGTAAACAATCACTTTCTGCAGGTAGAGTACAATCAGTTGCCGTTCGTTTGGTCGTTGAACGAGAAAGTGAAATACAAACCTTTGATTCGAAATCTTCATTTAGAATTAATGGATTTTTCTTTTCGCCAAATAGTTCACTGAAAAAACCTTTCAAAGCAGAATTAGAGAAAAAATTCCCTAATTCAGAAGAATCTCTTTCTTTTTTAGAAAGATGTAAAAACGCTAGTTTTACATTGAAAAATCTTGATGTAAAACCAAAGCGTTCATCTTCTCCGGCTCCATTTACTACATCGACACTTCAACAAGAAGGAAGTAGAAAATTAGGATTTTCAATTACTCAAACAATGCAGATTGCCCAAAAACTTTACGAAGAGGGGTACATTACTTATATGAGAACTGACTCGGTAAACCTTTCAGAAACAGCAATTTCTGCTGCTGAAGAGGCTATCAAAGAGTTATTTGGAATCAAATATTCTTCTCCAAGAAATTATACTACGAAATCTTCGAATGCTCAAGAAGCTCACGAGGCTATTCGACCTACCAATTTCAAACAAGCAACTATTTCAGCAGAAAATAGAATGCAAAAATTGTATTCGTTAATTTGGAAACGTGCTGTTGCATCTCAAATGTCAGATGCAGAAATTGAAAAAACTGTTGCAACAATATCTATCTCTTCAACTTCGGAATTGTTCGAAGCAATTGGAGAAGTACTATTGTTTGACGGATTTAAAAAATTATACATTGATAGTAGTGACGAAGACGATGAGGACGTGGAAGATTCTTCAGTTTTGCCAATTCTGAAATTGAACGATGTTCTAACAAATGATTCAATTGTTGCTGAAGAAACATTTTCAAAACCATCTGCTCGCTTTACAGAAGCATCCTTGGTGAAAAAGTTAGAGGAATTAGGGATAGGACGTCCTTCTACGTATGCTCCTACTATTAAGACTGTTCTTGAGCGTGAATATGTCGTTCAAGAAGACAGGCCAGGCAAAGAACGTTCTATTACGTCTCTGTTGTTAAAAAACGACGTAATTACGAATTTTGAAAAAACTCAAACTTTCGGCACTGAAAAGAAAAAGTTATTTCCAACAGATTTAGGTATTATTATTACTGATTACTTATTGAAAAATTTCCCTGAAGTAATGGATTATAATTTTACCGCTACAGTCGAAGAAGAATTCGATTCAATTGCTACCGGAAAAACAGTTTGGTATGAAATGATTGGAGAATTTTATTCACCTTTCAAAAAAACAATTGAAAAAGTTCAAAAAAGCAGTGAACGTGTTAATGGGGAACGACTTTTAGGAACCCACCCTTCAAACGGTAGAAATATTTATTCTCGTTTTGGGAAAAATGGTGCGTATGTTCAAGTTGGTGAAAATGATGATGAAGACAAATCTTATGCAAGTTTACGTTCTGGTCAATCCTTACCTACGATTACTTTAGAAGAAGCAATTCAACTTTTCATACTTCCAAGAATTATTGGAACGTTTGAAGATTTCGAAGTAAAAATTGGTATTTCTTCTGTAGGACCGTACGTACTTCATAATAAGAAATATTATACACTCCCTCCAGAACATGATCCATATACTGTTACGTATGAAGATGCTATTCTCGTAGTAGAAGAATTACGAATTGCTCAACCAACGAATATAGAAATTAAGACATTTGAAGAACGCCCAGATATCATAGTTAAAAATGGTAGATACGGACCTTATTTCTCAGTTGGAAAAGTGAATGTAAAAATACCTAAAGACAAGGTTCCTTCTGAATTAACTTTAGAAGAATGTATTGAACTCCACGAAGCTCACTTAGCAAAACCTCCTAGTGCTCGTTACTCTAAGTCGTCGGCTACTAAGAGTAAAACTACGAAAGCGAAGAAGAAATAACTTACTAAAAAAGGCTACCAAATGGTAGCCTTTTTTTATTCTAAGAATAGATTTGTATTTTAAACAAAAACTGATTTTCTGCCTTCTTCAGCATTTGGATATGGAATTTCTAATGCATAATCGATTGCATCTTTCATTTCTTTCGAAACGCTTTTTTTAATTTCATCTACTTCTGATTGTGTATATATTCCTTGAGAAAATAGAAATTCCTCATATCGTTTAATAGGATCTCTTTTTTCCCAATATTCAAATATTTCTTTCGGAACATATCCAGCATCGTCGTGTTCTGCGTGTCCACGCATTCTCATGGTGATTGTTTCAACAAGGGCTGGAATACCGTCTTTTCGTGCTTGTTCTACCGCTTTTTTACATTCTTCGTAAACTAGTTCAATATCTGTTCCATCAATTGTAGTACCATAACAACCATAGCCAATTGCTCTGTCAGAAAGTTTGTCCGCTGCAAATTCAATAGAATTTGGAGATGAATAAGCATATTGATTATTTTCGATTATTATTACTAATGGTAAATTTTGAACTGCAGCAAAATTTACCCCCTCGTGAAATTCACCGGTTTGAGCTCCACCATCACCAATATAGGTCATTGCTACAATAGGTTCATTTCTCATTTTAGAAGCAAGTACAAATCCTGCTGCAACAGGAATCATTGCACCCAGGTGAGATACATTCCCATAAATACGTTTTTCTACATCTGCATAATGACCAGTTCCGTCGGTCCCACGCATTTGTGAACCTTCTTTGGCTAAGTGATTCAACATTAATTGTTTCGTTTCTGCTTTAAACACAAAATGAGAACCAATGTCGCGATGCATAGGGAAAAGAATATCTTTTGGACCTAATGCAAATGCAGAACCGACAGCCGTTGCTTCATTTCCTTTTTGAGAATAGACTCCACCAAAAGCTTTTCCTTGACGGTTTAAGCGTTGCATTGCCAAATCAAATTCTCTCGATTGAATCATGTGAAAATATAGTTTTTTCCGCTGATCGTTCGTTAAGAGAGAAGATTTTTTTATCGGAGGAACTACTTCATTTAGGTCTACAGTTTTGTGACCATTTTTTAGTTTGGACATTCTTTACGAATAAAAATTTGGAAAACGTTGTGGGTTAACTTCATTCATCATTTCGTAAATAGTCTCAAAAACGTGTTCTACATCAGGTTTTGTCCAAAACGCACCGTCAGTACCATACGCTGTTCTGTGGGCTTTCCCTGATAATGTTTGTGGCTTACTATCTAAATATTTATAGCCGTTATCTCGTTCTAATACATTTTGCATCATATACGAAGTTGTTCCACCGGGTACATCTTCATCTAAAAAGAGAATTCTATTTGTTTTTTTCAACGATTCCAAAATTAATGAGGAAGTATCAAAAGGTAACAACGTTCTAACATCTATTATTTCTACGGAAATTCCAACACTTTCTAACAATTCCGACGCTTGTTCTGCAATACGGCAACAAGCTCCATAGGTAACTAAAGTAATGTCAGAACCTTCTCGTATAATTTCAGGAATTCCTAATGGAACAGTAATTGACTCAATATTTTCAGGAACACGTTCTTTTAAGCGATAACCGTTTAATACTTCTATCACTAAAGCTGGTTCGTCTGATTGTAACAAAGTGTTGTAAAATCCTGCCGCTTGAGTCATATTTCTAGGAACACAAACGTAAATACCTCGTACAAGATTAATAATACCTGCCATTGGTGATCCTGCATGCCAAATACCTTCTAATCTATGTCCTCTTGTTCGGATAATAACAGGTGCTTTTTGACCACCCTTTGTTCTCCATTGAAGAGTAGCTAAATCGTCGGACATTAACTGTAGAGCATAGAGAATATAATCTAAATACTGAATTTCAGCAATTGGGCGTAAACCACGCATTGCCATTCCTATTGCTTGACCTAATATGGTTACTTCTCTAATCCCTGTATCAGAAACTCGATTTAGGCCATATTTCGCTTGCAAATTAATAAATGCTTGATTTACATCGCCTAATTGCCCTACATCTTCACCAAAAGCAATTATTCTTGGGTCACGTTCAAGTGCAATATCAAAAAAGGCATTCAATACTTCCGAAGCATTTACTTTTTTAGAATTATCAGTATATGTCGGTAAGGTTTCTTGAATTCTTAGTGCATTTTCAGCTGACTGTGAATGTAAATAGGTACTATAACGTTCAGTTTGTTCTGCATTTAATTTATTTCGGAAATCAATCAATAGTTGTTTGTTTGGAGTAGAAACATCTTTCAACACCAACAAAGTAGAAAAAATTGTAGCAATACAGTCACGTCGAAATGGTTCTCTATTGGATTCTAATGAGTTTAAATTTTTTAGTAATGCTTCTGAATACTTCGGAAACTCAGTGGCTATTGCTTTAATTATAGTTGCAATTTGACCAATCTCTTTTATAATAGGAGCCATATAAGCATCCCAAGCATTTTTACGCGCATCTTTTACAGTTTCAACTGATTCTTTTTCAATTGTTTCTAATTGTTTGTTCGTTGCGTATTTAGAATCTATAATCCATTGTCGCATTCTTGGCAAACAATCAAAATCAGTTTCAAATTGTAATCTTTCTGCGGATTTGTATCGAGTATGAGTACCCGAAGTTGAATGTCCTTGCGGTTGAGTAAGTTCAGTTACGTGAATTATAGCAGGGATATGGTTTTTACGAACAGAGTCCGCTGCTTTTATATAAGTATTTACCAATGTTTGGTAGTCCCAACCTTGAACGGTAAAAATAGAATACCCTTGACTATGAGTGTCATTCTTTGCGAATCCAGATAGTAATTCAGAAAGATTCCCTTTTGTTAATTGAAACTCATTTGGTACAGAAATTCCATATCCATCGTCCCAAAGTGACAATAAGGCAGGTGCTTTTAAAACTCCAATAGCATTTACAGCTTCCCAAAACATACCTTCTGCAGAACTTGCATTACCAATTGTTCCAAAAGCAATTTCATTCCCCTTATTGGAAAACTGAGTGAATTGTTGGAGTTCTGGTAATTCTCTATATAATTTTGAAGAATATGCTAAACCAACAAGTCTCGGCATTTGCGAACCAGTGGGAGAAACATCTGAAGCAGAATGATATTCTTTAGTTAAATCTTTCCAAGTTCCATCTGGGTTCAACGTACGAGTTCCAAAATGACCATTCATTGACCTACCAGCAGACGAAGGCTCTGCTTCAACGTCGGTATGAGCATATAACTGAGCAAAAAACTGTTGAACTGTAGAAATGCCCAATGCAAACATAAAAGTTTGATCACGGTAATACCCAGAGCGAATATCGCCTTTTTGAAATGCCCTTGCCATAGCTAATTGGGCAATTTCTTTGCCATCGCCAAAAATACCAAATTTCGCTTTCCCCGAAAGAACTTCTTTCCTTCCAAGTAACGATGCCTCACGTGAGAGAACGGCAGTTCTATAATCTTGGAGTATTTCTTCCGTCGTCAAAGAAAATTGTTGTGGCTGTAGATCCCCATTCTTTAGTGAAGTTGGTACTGTACCTGCTTGTAAATTGCCTTGGGTTGCTACTACTTTTTTAGCCATAAAACACCATATCCTTTAAAGTAATTTGGGTAAAGTAACCAATTGAAACTGGGTTACACATAATTTTTTGTAAGTTGCAAAAATACAAAAAATTTACCCTATATCCATAACGTTTATTTGGAATTATAAATGAATCGAAATTATTTTGCGAAAATTTACGTTCTTTCCTTACTTTCGCTGTTCTTCCTTATCACACAACTTCATAGCCAAGACCATACACATATTGGTAAATTGTTTGAAGATTTTTACGGAAATGAGTTTTACAACAAGTTTCTAAAATTGTATGGTGTACCCCCGAAATTCTCTTTTACAGAAAACGATACGGTGAATGATATATTAGTTTATTCAATTCCGGGAATAGATGGTTATGAAATAATGACAAGGTATAAACTTGAAGGAGGAAATTCCTTAATTGGTTTTATAACAATGAACTGTGCTCAAACTTGCATTATTTCTAAAATAGTATTTTACAATACTGACACAACACCTTGGAAAGATGTAACCACTGATGTATTCCCTGAAGAAAAAGTACGTATGGAGTTTCAAAAGAAACTGCGTTCTGTGGAAAAAGGAAAGAAAAAAAATGATACAACTGAAAGAATATTTTGGATTCGTTTAGCATCCAAAGAAAAAGATATCATTACTGGAGTTGTTGAAAATCAGTTTAAAGAAAATGAAAATTTCTATACTTCAGGTATCTTAGTTTTTGATGGAAAGAAGTTTATCTTTAGCGATCCAAACAAACCCAAACCAAAAGTAAAGAAGTAAAAAAATCCATTCGTTAGACGCCCAATATGGGTGTCTTTGTGTTAACCAAAAAAAAGCCCCAATTTGGGGCTTTTCGTTTATATTTACAGAGTAGTTCTCTATCATTCTAAATAGGTATACGAGTGTAAACCTGAACGGTAGATTGCTAAAAATTCTTTTCCTTCTTTGACGCTAATTTTACCTTTGGTTACTGAGGCATTTACCCAAGCTTCCATAGTACGAACTAACTTTTTAGAACTAAACTGTACGTAATCTAATACATCTTCAACTGTTTCTCCATCGATACATTGGTCAATTTCATACGATTTTCCTGAACATAAGATATGAACTGCATTCGTATCTCCAAATAAATTGTGGAGATCTCCTAATATTTCTTGGTATGCACCTACGAGAAATACCGCCAGATAATACGGTTCGTTTTGTTCTAATTCGTGGAGAGGAAGATGATGTGAAAATTCTCTTGGTCCTATAAAATGATCGATTTTTCCATCTGAATCGCAAGTGATATCTTGTAAGGTTCCAATTTTTGTTGGTTTTTGTTCTAATCGATGGATTGGTAAAATTGGGAATAACTGGTCAATTGCCCAAGAATCTGGTAATGATTGGAATAAAGAGAAATTACAGAAGTACTTATCGGCTAACATTTTAGGTAAAATGCGAGTTTCTTCTGGAGGGTGTTTCATTTCAGAAGCTATTGTATTTACTTCTCGGGCTACAGTCCAGAACAAACGCTCAGTTAAAGCTCTATTTTTTAAATCTAAAATCCCTAAAGAAAATCGGTCAAGAGCGTCTTCACGAAGTTGAAGAGCATCGTGCCAAGACTCTAACATATTACGAATGTTCAAATTTTGAAGTATGGTTTGCATTTCTCTCACAATTTCGTGGTCTTCTTCTGTAATTTCATAATGTGAAGAATCCCAAGTCGGAACTGATGCTGTTTCCATTACATTAAATACTAACACAGAATGATGAGCAGTTAATGCTCTACCAGATTCCGTTATAATATTTGGATGTGGAAGGTTGTGTTTGTTAGCGGCGTCAATAAGTGTGTACAAAGCATCGTTTGCATACTCCTGAATCGAATAATTAATGCTCGACGCTGCAGAAGAACGAGAACCATCATAATCTACTCCAAGTCCACCTCCGATATCGACATATTCAACATTACAACCAAGTTTTTTTAACTCAATGTAAAATTGTGCTACTTCTCGTAGTCCAGCCTTTATTTTGCGAATATTCGTAATCTGCGATCCTAAGTGGAAATGAATCAGACGAACGCAATCCATCAAATCATTGTTTTCTGCATAATCTATGGCATCAAGAAGTTCCGATGCATTTAGTCCGAATTTACTTTGGTCTCCTCCAGATTCTTCCCATTTTCCAGAACCTGATGAAACAAGTTTAACACGAATACCAATATTCGGACGAATGGAAAGCCGTTCCGCAACTTCTTTAATAAGTTTCAATTCGTTAAGTTTTTCAACTACTATGAAAATGTTCTTTCCCATTTTCTGGGCTAATAGAGCAAGTTCAATGAAGTTTTCATCTTTATAACCATTACAGATAATTAACGCTTTAGAATTGTCCATTATTGGCAACACAACGTGTAGTTCTGGTTTTGAACCAGCTTCTAAACCAATGTTGAATTTTTTACCATATCGAACTATTTCTTCTAATACTGGTCGTTGTTGATTTACTTTAATAGGATACACATTAATATATTTCCCTTTGTAATCATATTCTTTGGCAGCTCGGTCAAAACAACCTGAAATTTGTTCAATTCTATCGTCTAAAATATCAGGGAAACGTAACAAAACAGGCATAGCAATGTCGCGATTATGCAATTCATCTATGACTTCTTTTAAATCAATTTCCGGACCCGCGTCCTTACGAGGCTTTGCAACAACATTCCCTTTTTCGTTAATATCAAAATAATTGATACCCCAACCTTGGATATTGTAAAGCTCTTTTGCATCATCTATTCGCCATTTTCTCATTTGTTTGCCTGTTCAATTTGGAATGTAATTTAAGAAAAAAGCGACGACTGCATAAAAATAATTAGTGCAAATCGTCGCAAGTTTTAAGTAGGTTCAACAACAGTAATTACGTTGTATCGCAATAAAATTATTACTTAATTTCTAATAATTCTACTTCAAAAATAAGTGTAGAATTTGGAGAAATAGTTGGTCCTGCAGCTTGATCGCCGTATGCTAAACCAGAAGGGATGTATAACATCCATTTTGAACCCTTTTTCATCATTTGAAGAGCCTCTGTCCAACCTGGAATAACTTGATTTACTTGGAATGAAGCAGGTTCTCCACGGTCGATTGAAGAATCAAACGTAGTACCGTTAATTAAAGTTCCTTTGTAATGAACGGTAACTGTAGAACTCGCAGTTGGTATAGCTCCAGTTCCTTCTTTAACGATTTTATATTGAAGACCACTTGGTGTGATTTTAACGCCTTCTTTGTTTTTGTTATCTTCTAAGAATTTGATACCAGATTTAAGGTTTGTTTCGCCTTTAGATTTCGTTGCAGCTTCTGTTTTGTTGTTCATTTCCTGTTGGAAAGCCATCATTACATCATTCATTTCTTTTTCAGTCATTAAACTATCAGTACCAGACATAGCATGTTTCATACCTTGTAAAAGAGTATTCAAATCAAGGGTTTGTAGACTGTCGCGTTTCAAGCTTTTACCAATGTTCATTCCAATGGTATAAGCAACTTTTTCATTTTGGGTTTCCAATTTACTTTTCTCCGAAGGTTGAGCATTACAAGCAAGTATGCTCATACAAATAAGTGATAATACTATAAATTTCATATATATATAAAAAATGGTATAAAAAAAACTATAACGATTCATTCTGAAAAGAATTTTTAAATTGATTCAAATATCGTTATTTTTCCTACGTTTTCAAAATCTATCCGAAGTTTTAACTATTCAATTCGAAAATATTATACTATTTTTGCAAGTTCTCAAATTAGACTGCATATTACTTCAACTATATATTTATAATCAATATGACTTTACAAATAGATTGGAAACGTGTTGCGAACCAAGTTCTAACTTCAAGATTTGTCGATACTTTGGAAGAAAAGGAACTTGCACCACAAGGTAAGATTCTTTATCAATTTTCTTCTACTGGGCACGAATTAGCACAAGTAATGATGGCTCAATTCCTTACGAATGAGCATGATTGTGCTACGGTATATTATCGTTCACGTCCGTTTGTATTAGCTTCAGGTATGACAATTGAAGAAGGTTTTGCAGGTGGTTTTGCTTCTAAGTTTTCTCGAAACGGTGGGCGTGATATTGGTGTTGTTCATAACCTTGTACCACGAAATGGTGTTACCATTTTATCGGCAAGTGGTGATGTTGGGGCGCAATTTACCCCTGCTGTAGGGTGGGCTCAAGCTGCTACATATCGGTCTTCAGTACTAAAAGAACCTTCTTGGAATGAATCTATCGCAGTTGCTTTTTCTGGTGATGCAGCCTGTGCTACTAATGGGTTTTGGGCGGCTTTAACAATTGCAACAACGCAAAATTTTCCAATGATATTTTTTGTTGAAGACAACAATTATGGTATTTCGGTAACTGGTGATTTCCAAACGCCAGGTGGAAATATTGCGAAAAATCTAACATCGTTCACTAATTTACTAATCATTGAATGCGATGGTACTAACCCTGAAGAATTAGCTACTAAAATTGAAGAAGCCGTTTCGCATACTCGTTCAAGAAAATCACCCGTTTTGTTTCGTGCAACTGTGCCACGTATTTGTGGTCATTCAGGAGCGGATTCGCAACAATATAAAACCACAAAACAAAAAGAATCTGAACAAAAAAATGATCCGTTAGGAAAACTACAGTCTTTCTTAATCAAAAAGAAAATATTCACTAAAAAATCGTGGGAAGAATTAGAAAGCTCAGTTGAAGCAAATGTGCGTAAAGAAGCGGACGCTGCTCTTTCTCAACCAGACCCAGATCTATCTACAGTGTTGGAAAATGTTTTCTTTGAAAGTCAATCCCAAATTGTTGGTGGTTTGTTACCTGAAGGAATTACTTTCCCAGAAACAACCTTGATTCCCGAAACAAGTGGTTCTAGGATGAATCTACTTAATGCAGTGCGAAAAACTTTAGAAGTTGAACTTTCTCTAAACAATAGAGTAGTTGTATTTGGTGAAGACGTAGGATTAAAAGGGGGTGTTCACGGTGCAACTATTGACTTACAACACCAATTTGGGAATGAAAGAGTTTTTGATACTTCCCTTTCGGAAGAAGGAATCATTGGTCGTTCAATTGGTTTAGCCTCTGCTGGTTTAATGCCTGTTCCTGAAATTCAATTTCGTAAATATTTAGATCCAGCGATGGAACAGTTGAACGATATTGGTACAATTCGTTGGAGAACAAACAATCAATTTGCGGCTCCAATGGTTGTGCGAATTCCTGTTGGACATAGTAAACGTACTGGAGACCCATGGCATAGTGTTTCTGGAGAAGCAATTTTTGCCCATACAATCGGATGGAAAGTCGTAATGCCATCGAATGCCGCAGATGCTGTTGGTTTGTTACGAACTGCACTACGAGGAAACGATCCAGTTCTATTTTTAGAACATAGAAATTTGTTGGATACTTCTCCGGGACGTTCGCCTTACCCCGGGGATACGTATGCCCTACCTTTTGGAAAAGCAGAATATGTTACTACTGGAAACCAAGCAACAATAGTTACTTGGGGCGAATGTGTTTCTCGAGCAAAACAAGTTGCTGAAACAACAGGGTATTCCTTAGATATTATCGATTTGCGTACAATCACCCCTTGGGATAAAGAAACTGTTCTTGAATCAGTTCGGAAAACAAATAGAATATTAATTCTTCACGAAGATACTATTACATCAGGTTTTGGGGCTGAAATTGCTGCTGTAGTAGCAAAAGAAGCTTTTTCATATCTCGATGCACCAGTCGACCGCTTTGCAACACCTGATATTCCTATTCCGTACAACCTCAGATTGATGGATGTTGTAATACCAACAGTAGCTGATATTGCAGAACGTGTGAAAAATTTGATTGAGTTTTAAATTATTTTCAGACTTTGGAACTTATTGGGAATAATAGTAGTTATAGACTGTAATACTCTATTGAGAGGGTTCACCATCTCTCAGTGAAGGAAGAGTGTATCACAATGAGAGAGTTAACTTCGGTTAGCTCTTTCGTGTTTTTATGTAGGTCTTTAATCTCGCCAAGCAAAACCAACTCCAACTCCAACTC
>JBDNFX010000140.1:0-1647 GCA_041689575.1 Kapaibacterium sp. (SeqCode) | reverse complement strand
TACTCGTTTGAACGAATCGTTAGAACAAGGACTTCGGTTTGGAATGGGTTCAGTTGAAGTTTATAATATCACTAAAAATGAAACTTACAAGTTCACTTCATCTTTTACTTGTGCAAAGTGTTCACTGCCGTACCAAGAACCAGAACCAAAATTGTATTCTTTCAATTCCTCCTTTGGAGCTTGTCCAACTTGTCAAGGTTTTGGAAGGTCTGCAGGAATCAATTGGGACTTAGTAGTTCCAGATCCTACAAAGAGCTTAGATGAAGGTGTCGTTGAACCACTAACTCGACGGTCGTTAGAACAATGGGACGATCAACTCCTAGAAGCGGCAAGACAACGAGGCATATCTCGAAAAAAACCTTGGAATACTTTAGAAGAAGACGATAGAAATTACCTACTGTATGGAGATGAAGATTATTCTGGAGTTAAAGGATTTTTTGAATTTTTAGAACGTTCAACTTCAATGCAGAATCGTATTATGTATGCTCGGTACCGAGGTTATACAAAATGTAATTCTTGTAATGGTTCACGTTTACGTACTTCAGCAAGGCAATCTTTTATCCATGGAGTAAATATTCCAGAAGTTGTATCAATGAATTTAGAAAAGTTGCTACTGCATTTTATTGATTTGGTTCCAAAACTGACTAGTTATGAACAAGGTGCAGTCGGAAAATTGATTGAAGAAATCATTTGGAGAGTTCGGCTTTTAGTAGATATTGGCGTAGAATATTTAACCTTAGACCGTTTAGCACACACCCTTTCTGGTGGCGAAATGCAACGTATTAGTTTGGCATCAGCTATTGGATCTTCTTTAGTTGGAACATTATATGTTCTCGATGAACCAAGTATTGGTTTACACCCAAGAGATACTCAACGCTTAATTTCAATTTTGCAGCGATTAAGAAACTTAGGAAATACAGTAATTGTTGTTGAGCATGATCCTGATATTATGAAAGCCTCTGAGTTTATAATTGATATTGGTCCAAATGCTGGAAGACATGGAGGGGAAATCCTTTTTTCAGGAACTTACGACGAATTGTTGAAAAGTACTACTTCCTTAACTGCTGGTTATTTGAATGGAACAAAAAAAGTAGATTATTCATCTATCGCAGAAATGCCAGATTCTAAAGTGTTGAAATTGAATTCTCGAATAGGTATAAAAGAAGCTGTAAAACCAAAGTCACAACGTGAGAAAAAATTTGGCGAAAAAGTTTCACACGTTGGAAAATCCATAGATATTGTGAACCCCAGAACACATAATTTAAAATCAGGAGTATTTTCGTTTCCTTTAGAAAAATATATTGTAGTTACTGGAGTTAGTGGTTCAGGAAAAAGCACACTTGTTCACGATACTTTGTATCAACGTTTGAAATTGGGGAAAGAGTCAATTACTGATCCAAATAAAAAAATTCCTGAAGGAATTGGAGAATGTGAAGAAATACGTGGTTTGGAATATCTTTCTGGTGTAGAACTTATAGATCAGTCTCCCATTGGGCGCTCTACCCGTTCAACGGCAGTAACCTATACAAAAGCATTTGATTATATACGTGAAACCTTTGCAAATACGCAAAGTTCTCAAGCAATGGGATGGAAACCGGGGCATTATTCTTTTAATGTTCCCGGTGGTAGATGTGATGTTTGTGAAGG
>JBDNFX010000139.1:0-1891 GCA_041689575.1 Kapaibacterium sp. (SeqCode) | reverse complement strand
ATTTATCTACACAAATTGATACTTCTATAAAAGTTGCATTTATTGTTTCTTCAGAAAATGCAGAAAATGCATATTTTTATCCAAATCCATTTTCATTTTCTTCAGATTCTAAAGGTTTTTTTGCGAATATTCCTAAAGATGCTATTATTGAAATATATACCATTGATGGACTACTAAAAAATAGATTATTTGAAAAGAATGGAAATGGTGGGATTGAGTGGGATGGACGAAGTTCTACCAATGAAATACTTACGAATGGACTTTACGTTTTTAAAGTTATTAGCAATACAAATCAATTTCCAGATTCTGGAATTAAAAAAATACTTATAAAATAAAGGCAAACATTATGCAACCCCGATTAACAAAGGCAACGTTAACTGATTCTTATTCAACAAAAATCACTGTAAGAACACATACTTTTTTGGCTGATGAACCTCTAGAGTTAAAAGGCAATGATACTGCTCCTTCTCCAATGGAACTACTCTGTGGTGCGTTAGCTTCTTGTACTGCAATTACGTTAAAAATGTATTTACAACATAAGAAAATCGATACTGATGAAATTACTGTAGTTGTTTCAATGGAAGATGAAAATGAACATCAAAAGCGTTTTGTCCGTTCGATTGATGTTATTTCCACTATGCTCACGGAAGCAATTAAAAAAAGGATTGTGGAAATTGCGAACAAATGTCCTGTTCACAAAATGTTAGAACAACACAATATCATTACAAGTATTTTAGAATAGATACTACTAACCAGTTAAAACAAATCTAGTAACATGTATAAGGAAATCTACAGGTCTAAAATAGGATTTTTACTACTTCCTAAGAAGTCTTTCCTAAACCGTGAAGTGCCATATGGATATTTTTATTGATTCATTTATCCATTTTTATAGTATTGGGACTTGTCAGTTTTCAAGAAAAAGAAATTAGGACAAGAAGAACTATTGCATTACTTTATAGAGGTGTTTGCATTATGGATAGAAGTACTAAGAATATTCCTTGTACATTTATTAATTGATTAAGACAAAAATTGTTTTTCAATAAATTAACTTGTTAACTCACTTCAAAATTTACACAAAAAAAGAGGTTCTTGCGAATTGCAAGAACCTCTTTTTATATAGTCGAACCTACAGATTATCGTTGGATAACTAAGGTTTGAGTTTTAGATACATCACCTGATGCAACTCGTAAATAATACGTTCCATTTGGAAGAGAACGAACATCAAAAGAAATTGAATGTTCGCCAATTCCCAGCATCATTTCATTGTGGAAAATTTCTACTGTTTGACCAATAGAATTCATTAATGAAACACTAACCGATTGTGGAACAGAATTCATTACTTTTACAATTCCATTTTTCATTAATGGATTTGGAGTAACTTCAGTAATTGTAAAACCTTCACCTTTTGCTTGACCAACAGAAGTTGGGTTACCAATTGTAAAGTTGATAGTTCTATCGTATTCCATATCAGCATCGTTGACTAAGATAGCACGAAGTTTTGCTTCAAGAGTATTAGCCATAGGTACAGTCCAATCGAACCAACCTTTAGCCGCTTGAACACCTTTAGCTGCGTCCATCCAAGTAACACCACCGTTTAAAGAATATTGAAGGTCGAAATTAGTAATGTCTGTTGTCCAACGAACACGTTCGATTGTACCAGGCATAAATTTCGACATTGGATCCAAAATGTCAACATTTCCAGTTAGTACTTTAAAGTTACCAGAACGAGCCATTTCATCACCAGTTTGGATATCTAACATTCTTACTACAGCAGTTTTAGTAGTTACACCTGCAGGAACAACCCAAGAAACTTGACCTGTATTTGCATCAACTGAAGAAGAAACAGAAATCCAAGAAGAACCATCGTTTGAAGAAAATTCAAAACGTACAT
>JBDNFX010000138.1:0-6450 GCA_041689575.1 Kapaibacterium sp. (SeqCode) | reverse complement strand
TTTATTCAAACTGATGCTGCTATAAATCCGGGTAACTCTGGTGGTGGATTGTTCAATCTCGAAGGCAGTTTGGTTGGAATTAATACTGCCATTGCAACAAGAACTGGTGGTTATATGGGATACGGATTTGCAATTCCCATCGATATAGTTCAATCTGTTGTGTTGGATCTTCTAGAAGATGGTAAAATTGATAGAGGATATATTGGCGTTTCCATTCGAACTGTTGATGAAACAATATCTCGAGCAGTAAATCTTGATAGAGTTAAAGGAGTTTTTGTAGAATCAATTATCAAAGGTTCGCCAGCTGAAAAAGCTGGGATTGAACAAGGTGATGTTATTTTAGAATTAGACGGTACTCCTCTTAATTCTTCAAATGAATTACAAGGTAAAATCGTACTTCGGAGAGCTGGTGAAACTATCAAAATTAAAATCTTTAGAGATGGTAAGTTAATAGAAAAATCTGTTAAATTACTTCCAAGAGATGGCTCTGATATTGTAAAAGGTGAATCTAGTTCACCAGAGAAAAAAGAACTAGAAAAAAATGAACCTGTGAATTTTGACAAATTAGGTTTTTCTGTTATGCCATTGGATTCTAAAATGAAAGAAAATTTAGATGTTTCAAATGGAGCTTTTATTTCTTCAGTTCAACAAGCTGGTCCTGCTGCTCGCGAAGGTGTTGTAACAAATGGAGTTATCGTTTCAGTAAGCGGAGTTCCAGTAAAGAATGTTGCAGATTTGAAAAAAATTATTGAATCGAAAAAGCCCGGTGATGCTGTACTTTTAAAGATATAATACAAAAATTCAATGAGAGCTATTCCTTTAGGAATACCAGACTCGAATTCTTAAAATATTCTGCAAATCAAGAGTTTTAGAAAAAAGCAACCTTCGGGTTGCTTTTTTCTTTTCAATAATATTTACTTATTTACGTTTTGATTTGAGAAGAATTTCGTATATTTATACAAATAATATATGGCTACTATGGTTAGATTTACACTTTTGTTACTATTGACACTCAGTTTTGTCTTTGTTTCTGCAACGACAACAATGGCGCATGTTCAAAATACTACAACTCAAAACTCCAAACAATATACATTTGCAGCGTTAGAAAAGATATCATTGTCCAATTCAAATGTTGTATCAAATTCAATGTTTGACTTGTTTTCAATGAGTGATTCCCTTCGATCTTACTTAGGAACATTATATGGAAATAAACCTAAAATAGATTCTTCAAGAATATCTAAAATTCTAGCCATCAAAGGTAGAAATGATGATTATGAGGTAACTGTAGAAATTGCACAAGATCAATCTCGTTTAGATTTTGGTGCATATAATCTTTTTGGCAAAAAAGTTTTAGATATTTATGTTTCTCAAACATACGAAAAAGCAGGAATAAGAACGTATACATTTAATACTTCAGGCATTCCAAATGGAATGTATCTCTGTGTTGTTCAGGGGAATAATTTCAGAATAGCTGAAAAGTTCCAAATTTCACGCTAGTTGCATGAATTATTCATTTACTCTGGTTTTCTTCTTTTTAACAACGTCTTTTTTACTTTCTCAAGCAACGAACGGTGGTTATTCAACATCGTTTTTAGCTCGCGAAGTGAGTTCAAGAGTCGCTGGTCTGGGTGGCGCCTATACTGCCATTGTTGATGACCCAAATGGTTTGTTTTATAACCCAGGTGCATTACGAGTTGAAGATGATTTTTACCACGTTTCAACAACATTT
Organism: Kapaibacterium sp. (SeqCode); assembly: GCA_041689575.1. GTDB lineage: Bacteria > Bacteroidota > Ignavibacteria > Kapaibacteriales > JAEUSM01 > JAEUSM01. The sequence goes on along the minus strand of JBDNFX010000138.1, from coordinate 4,721 downwards.
GCTATCTTAGAATTTGGTCGTCTTCATACGACTCTTGCAACTACCAAAAGAATTTCAGATGAGTTTTCTTTTGGATTTGCGATTAATAATCTATCTGGAACTGAATTTATATCAAGAAATTCCATAGGTGATCCTTTAGGCACACTTTCCGAAAACCAACTAGCCTTTTCTAGTTCTTTAGGATATCAAGTTGGTGATGTAGGCTTAGGGGTAACCGTAAAATATCTAAATCGAAATTTAACTGGAACTTCCTTGAGTGGAAACGGATTTGCTTTAGATTTTGGAACTAAAGTTCGGCTAGTAGACGATTATTCCGTTGGGGTTTCTTTGCAAAATGTGGGTGGAAAAATGTCTTGGAATGAATTTAATGATGTTGAATTAATTCCCTATACAATCCGTACAGGAGTATCTAAAAAATTCTACTTGGGTGAAGATGACTTATATGCCGAAGTTAATCCAAAATTTGATATAAAAGAACGTTATGTTCTGACAACAATAGACTTTTCCTTGACTCAATTTGATACTGTTCCACGTATAGTTTTAGCTGCTGAGATTGTTCCACTTTCTTTAGTAACTATTCGATGTGGAATGACAATTCTTGGTAATGATAAAGGATCTTTTGGGGTATTGCCTCTTACTACTTTGGGCGGAGGAATTTCAATTCGACCTCCAATTACTAATGAATTTCCCGTAAATCTTGAGATTGAATATTCAATAGCAAAAGATCACATTTCTCGTGGTAGAATGGGACATTTCTTTAGTATTAATTTACTTTTCTAAACTCTATGAATTTAAATAAATTTCTAATCTTATTAGTCGTGATTTTTGTAAACCAAGTTTTACTGGAAAGTGTTTACTCTCAGAATTCAGTTGAAGAACTCTATACTTCGAAACAATATACTGAAGCATTTGATTTAGGAGTAAAACAACTAAAAAAATCACCAAAAGATTTAAATCTTTTAAAAGTAACTGCAAAATCTGCAACTGAGTTACTTTTAGATAAAGAAGGATTAGATTTATATAACCGTGCCTTAAAAGTTTCTTCAAAAGATCCAGAGATATATTATCTATTGGGTCTTCATTCTGGTAAATTTGCACGTCGGAACGAAGAAGTTGAATTTTACGGACAAGCTTTAAAGTTAAAAAATGATTTTTATGAGGTGTATTCACCTTATGCTTATGCTTACACAAAATTAAGTTATTTTAATAAGTCTGATTCTTTAAGTACTATTGCATTAAAACATTTTCCAAATGACTTTAAAGCAAAGTTTACTAAAGGTATTTCTATAGCCTATTTTGGAAAACATCAAGAATCAAGACAAGCACTAAGAGAACTTTTAGCAATCCAACCTCATAACAGAGAAGTACTTATGAACTTGGGAATTTTAGAAGAAAATCAAAATAATTTTACAGAAGCAATGAAACGCTATGAAAAAATTCTAGAATTTGAACCAAAAGACTTAGATGCAAAAATGAGAATCGGTGTAGTCTATTTTAAATTAGGATTAAAATCCGAATCTAAAGTACACTTAGCCAAGGTTCTTAAAGAATATCCTAATGAAGTTCGTTTATTACGAACACTTGCAGATTTAGAAATGTCTCAGGGGAATATAATGGCTGGAAAAGAACTATATTCAGAAATCCTAACTTTGGACTCTAACAATCCTCAATCATATTTGAATATGTTTGAAGTGTATTCACAACTTGGATTATTCGATAGTAGCGTTAAGATACTCAATACGGGTATAGAAAAAATACCTAATAATACAGGATTATTAATGGATCTTGGCCAAGTATTAGGAAATTCTAATAAGATCAAGGAAGCTATAAAGGTTTATAAAAAAGTCGAAAAAATTCAACCAAATAATGTAAAATGTTTGTTTAACTTGTCAATTGCTTATTTTAAAAGTGGCTTTACTGAAGAAGCTTTAAATTATGTTGATAAAGCAATATATCACACTACTTCAAAAGACTCTGCAAGTTATTACTATCGAATGAAAGCTGAAATAATGCTTTCTAAAAGAGACTATGACGAAGCCATTAGAATTTTTCAAAAAGTAATAGAATTTAAACCAACTGATGAATTTGCATGGTATAATCTGGGTATTATTTATATTAATAAAAATAATCAAATTCAGGCGAAGATTCATTTAGAAAAAGCTTTAGAAATTAATCCTCATTTTGTAGAATGTAGAAAAGTTTATATAAGATACTTGGTTGGAGCTAAAATGTATGATGAAGCTTTAACACAATGTGAATTGATGAAAAAAGATGATCCATTTGCTGCCGAAGATTACAAACTAGCAATTACTGAATTGCTTGCAAAATAATGAAATTTGTTACTTTAATATTCTTTGTTTTTGTACAAAATTGTTATTCACAAAACTTGGATAAAGTAATTGATTCAAGTTTTTCTTACTTAGGTATGACAAAGAATGATCTATGGATGCCCTGTGATGCTGTAGATCCAGATCCTTTTAGATTTTCATTGATTTGTTCATTTTTTGAACAGCCTTTATCTACAATTAATTATACAAATTCATATTTATCTCAAAGTAAATTTTCACCATTTACAAAAGATTCTTATTCCAATCTATGCACAACATTAGAAATTCCAAATGTTTCAACAAAAGTTAATGATTACAATTTTTCTAGAATACTAAAATCGCTACTTTTAAAATCCTTAAAAAACTATCCGGAAATATTGACTTTACAAACACTATTAGAAGAAATTGTCTCAATTTGTTCAATTGAACACTCAAATAATACTTTCCTCTTTGCAGAAGTTGATAAACTCTTACGAAATTCTGAAAGTGATGAAAAATCAGACGTATATAGTTTTAAATTAAAGGAAATTGCTTCACATTATCAATCTTTGAAACTATTTGATTCAATTAATATTTATCGAAGTATTGTTAGTACGAAACTAAATCAGGGGTTTCTATCATCTCAAAAAATCGCTGAGTTACAAAAATTATTAGAAAAACATCCATTAGAATTAGATTCCAAAATTGTTATAAAAATAGATAAAAGCAGATCGATTGTTCTTGGTTCAAAAGGCGATGATATATATTTACAACCAGAGTTTTTAATCATTGATACAAAGGGAAATGATACATATCGATTTAATGAAACCAAGGAATCATTAGTACTTCAACCCAATAGAATTATACTTGATTTAGAAGGTAACGATCTCTATGTAGGAAATGATTTCTCCTTTGGATCTGGTTATTTTGGAATTGGAATACTTTTCGATGTTAAAGGAAATGATCATTATATCGCAGGGTCTTTGTCCTTGGGTGCTGGAATATTTGGTTTTGGTTTTTTGTACGACCAACAAGGAAATGATACCTATACTTCAGCTGTAACTACACAAGGTGCTGGAGCTTTTGGGATGGGACTACTTTGGGATAAGGGAGGAAATGATATATACACAGCTCAATCTCAGGGTCAAGGATTTGGTTATACTTTAGGGTTTGGAATATTACGAGAAGAAGGTGGCAATGATCATTATATTACTAATTCTCCATTCTTAGATGTATTACGATATGATAATCATTTTGTAACTTTTACTCAAGGTGCTTCTTTAGGGTTCAGACCAATAGCATCTGGAGGAATTGGAATTCTTTCCGATACTGAGGGCAATGATCATTATACTTCTGACATTTATGGACAAGGTACAGCATATTGGTTTGGGTTAGGAGCACTTGTAGATTCTAAGGGTGAAGATGTTTATACATCCTTTCAATATTCACAAGGATCCGGAGTGCATTTGGCGTTCGGAATATTGTTAGATAGTTCAGGAAATGATATTTACACTTCACATGGAGTATCGCAAGGGTGTGGTCACGATATTGCAATGGGAGCATTGATTGATTTTAACGGAGATGATCACTATTTCGTTGAAAGCTTGTCATTAGGCTCTGGTAATGCAAATGCATCGTCTTTATTCTATGATCTTAAAGGAAATGATTCTTATGTAGGTTTGAATTCTACAAACACCTTTGGATATTCTGATTTTCGTAGAAATTATGGAATGATGGGTGTTTTCTGTGATGTTAGTGGAACAGATAACTATAATAGTATTTTGAAAAATACATCTGTTTCCCACAAATCTACCTATGGTGTTTTCTTGGATTTAGAGTTTGATAAAATTAATACTGTTTCCGAAAATTCTGCTGCTACATCTGTAAATCAGACTATAGAACTTTCAAAAAATTTAGATTCTCTCTTTATTCAAGCTTCTACAGCTTTAAATAAATATCAATATTTAGTTACTCCTGCAAGAAAACAATTTTCTAATCTTCCTCAGGAGTTAGTGATACCTTTTTTAGTTACAAAATTTTCCTCAGTTTTTCCACGTGATAGGCTTGCTTTAGAAATTATTCTTCCAGAAGTTTTTGAAAAAAGTCCCAATTGGGAATCTGTTGTTTTAGATTCTTTAGAAAGCTCTTCTAATATACGTGTATTATCAATTTGTTCATATCTTGTAACCAGGAAGAAACTTAAAAAGGCATTACCAATTTATGTGAAACTTCTTACGTCGAATAATTGGAAAATAGCTTCTTTATTTGCTGAACGGATTGGTGAAATTGCAGACAGTTCCAATATAAATACACTCTTTGGTGAATTTGGCAACAAACATCCATACGTACGTTCTAAAATTGCATTATCAATTGGAATACTTTCAAAGGGAGAAAGATACCCATTTTCTAACATGA
>JBDNFX010000137.1:0-3038 GCA_041689575.1 Kapaibacterium sp. (SeqCode) | reverse complement strand
TAATCGAAAGATACTAAATATTTATGATTACTTCTTGAATGCGTTACTATTGGATGAAATTCAGAATCTAAAGAAATGGGTATAGTAATTTGTGCATTTAACCCCTTTTTATTAGAAGTAAAAGTAGTACTAAATAGTGAATGTATTGTTATGAAAAACAGCACAAAGACAAAGAAAAAGCGGTACATAATTATCACAACAGTTAAAGAATATAGTTTCTATTAAATCGAATGAATAGAGGAATTATTTCAAAAAAAAAAGCCATATCATTTGATATGGCTTTTATAGAAATCAAGGTTAGGATTACTTTGCTTCTTGAGCACCGCGTAAACCTTGGAATATTTTTGAAGCAATTTCTTCCCCTACACGTTTTTCTAATGCAGGATTTGAAGAGAAATACTCTTTAATTGCTCGAGATACACGATCTTCAACCAACTGAACTGTACCTTCAACAAGTACACTAGCCATTTTGTGCATATCTTTTTGTTGTTCTTTAAGAATTTCTAATTGACCACGTGAAGCATCTTCAACTTTCTTCATAATGTTATCCATTGGTTCTTCTTCAGTAGTGTAAAGAAGGGCAAAACCTAATAACGCAAGAAGAAATCCTTCAAGGGAAAGTGCGGCAAGAATAAGAGAAGGTTTGGTTGCAGGAATAAACTTTAGACCTCGAACACCAATAATAACGATTAGCATTGCTGCTCCTAAATAGGCAGCTCCAGTAACGTTATTAGAATACTGATGAGTAAAATGGTGAGTCATATATAAACGTAATCCAATATGGAAAAGTAGTTTATTTTTTGAATAAGAGCGAGCATCTTTAGTATCTACTATTTCACGTTTAACTGAATTTGAAAATGTTTCATGAATTCTATCGTAGAGAATTAAATCTCGGAATTCTGACATATTAGTTTCTTCAGAAAACAAGTCATGTAAACCAACTCTTTTCCGTGAATCAAGTTCTTCCATTGGTGGTTGGGTACGATCCCAAACTCTTTGAAAGTGCGTTTCAATATAATCTCTATCTTGATTATTTAATTCATTAGTAGGAAGTGTTAAAACATTAACTGTTTCATCGGAAAAACCAGTTTGAAGTCTAATTTTAGTACCAGTATGATGAATTTCTCGTTCAATCTTGTTCGAAAATAATCCTATCGAAGTAGGGAGTATCATTGTAATTAGTATGGCTAAAATCCCACTAATTAGAATAGATAATATTGAAAATGCTAACGGAGCTTCAAGTATAATTGCATTTTCACCTAGCCCTGGAGCTTTAAGAATAAACTCATTTGAAGCTTTATCGTAACCATCAACATCAGAGTAACGAACCTTAGAAGAAAAGTCAAAAATATATTCAGTTTTAATAGCATTTTTTAACGTTTCACCAGCTGCTAAGGACATACTGTGGCTTGAACCTTTGGCTGGTTCTTTAGCAGGTTCTGCATACACTCCATCAATAATATGCAAACCACCTTCTCGAGGTCCGAACAATGAAACAACTGCAGATCTTACTGCGTTAGGGATAATTGTATCATAAAATAAGTAGGAAAAACTTCCTATAATTATCAAAAAGAGTAGATAATGTTGGATGCCCGTATTGTACTTTTTCTTTGCCATTCTTTGTAAACTCCAGAAAAGATATCAATGTTATAAAAATTACTTCAGTGTAAAATTACGAAAAAAATCTTGGAAACAATACACTAGTGCTAGAAAAAATGTAAATCTTAAGCAAAAACTTATGGTAAGGTTCGTAATTCCGATGAATTACCTCGTAAATCTATTACTTTTATTGAATGTGGAAAGTTCGTATTTCTTTGGAAAGGGATTTCTAATATTTGACGAACCTTTTCATTTTCTCTAATTCTGTTACCAAATTTTTCTTCAAAATTGACTTGTTCACCAGTCGAGGAAACAATTTTATCTATTTTGTTTTCCTTACCACTCAATTTTCCGAACGCTTCAACTGTAACAATATACGATCCATTTTGTTTTCGAATATCTTCAATTTGAGGATTTTTGAATGGAAGTACTTTTATGTAATAATCGGGATTAACTTTTTGATTATTGATATATCGTTCAATAACTATCGTTTTTCCTATATAGTCTTCATTTACTGAATAATATAAATTCCCGCCGATTTTTTCTTCTAATATTCTTCCTTCTGATTTTAACAAGGTTGATGCTATCAAACCTTCTGTAGAAGGGAAATTAGGGTTAATTACATACTTTTGATCAGCAAAGATACTTTCTTGAAATTCTGGTTGAAGTAAGGACATTGAACGAACTTTGAAAGAAGCACTAACAGTATCTGAATTGCTCTTGTTTCGTAACCGAATAGTTATAGAATTTTCTCCAATTGAAGGGACAATCCCTTGTAATTGTACTGAATTAGAATCTATTGAAAGTATTTTAACTGGGTTGCCATTAGAAGTAAATGCAGAAATTGAATAAGAATATAGTGAACCTCCTCCAAATGAGTTAATTTTATTTTTCCAAACACTCCCGGCAGATGCAGATATAACTTGTTCTAACGGAACTAATATTAACTGATCATTGCTTTTTGTGTTATTAAAGATATAATTTTGCTGAGGGTTTAATATCGATGTGGAAAGTAAAGGATTTATTCTATTTATTGAATCATTTGAGGTAAAACGAATATTCTTTTCAGATTCATTTACAATGTTAATTGAAAACTGTGATTCAAGGACTTCACGTAATGTGGTAGAATTAGTTTCTTGAACTGTAACTTTTACTGTTAATGTTCTTGAACGAATATTCTTTTCAAAAATGGGTTTCCATTGAAAAAAGATTTTGTTTTCTTCTTCGATTTTTTTTACAACAAATACATTTGAATAAATGTTTGAGACGGTCGTAAAGAGCACCTTCTCGCTTGTATAAGCATCTTCTATAATGAATTGAACTTCTTTGTTTCGTAATCCAGATGGAATATAAATAGTATTTGTTGAATCGAACGAACGAACGATAACTTTTTCGTTTACAATTTCAAAACGAAAATTTAAATTATTTTTTTCTAATAT
>JBDNFX010000136.1:0-2727 GCA_041689575.1 Kapaibacterium sp. (SeqCode) | reverse complement strand
TTAATAATAGCTCTCCACTATATAAAAATGGAGCTTTATACGTTGTAGATTCAGAAGAAGAATTATTCGAACAAGTAGATTATCTACTTCACAATGTGGGTCAATCAAAAAAGCACATTGAATCCATACTTAAAATACATTCAATTCCTACAAGAAGTTCTGAAGAAAAAGCAACTAATTTTGTAGAACAGTTACTCAAAACTATCAACCAAAGAAAACAAATGAGTTTTACTACTGAACCATTAAAAACAAGTTCAATATTACCTAGATTTATTTCCGATGTCCGCTCTTGGCAAGGTCATATCCCATTTGCAATGAATATTGTTGAAATGTTACAACCAAAAGTATTAGTAGAATTGGGAACTCACAAAGGAGATTCCTTTAATGCTTTTTGTGAGGCAATTCAAATGTTAGAACTATCTACAAAAGCTTATGCAGTAGATTGTTGGGAAGGTGATGAACATGCTGGTTTTTACGAAGAATCAGTCTATAACGTTTTAGAATCCTACAATCAACCTTTATATGGTTCATTTGCTACGTTAAAGAAAATGTTTTTTGAAGAAGCAGTAAATGATTTCGAAAATAAATCTATAGATTTATTACATATTGATGGTCTACATACTTACGATGCTGTGAAGTTAGATTTTGAAACATGGTTACCCAAAATGAGTAAAATTGGTGTTGTCTTGTTTCACGATACGCAAGTATTTGAACGAGGTTTTGGCGTAAATCAGTTTTGGAATGAGATTTCAAAAAAATATCCTCATTTTGAATTTTTACATAGTCACGGTTTAGGAGTTTTATTTGTTGGTTCTGAACTTCCTGAAACTTTGAAAGCGTTTTTTAATTTAGCAGATGTAGATCAAAATAAAGTTCGTAAAGAAATTAGTGTGTTCAGTAAACTGATAAATAGAACTTCGCCAAGAGCATTAACAAGTGGGTCGGAAAAACTTTCTGCATCAAAAAAAAAATTTCGATTGTTGTTCCGGTCTATAATAAAGTAGAACTTACTTCTCAGTGCTTAACAAGTATTTATGTCAATACCCTTTTAACTGATTTATTTGAAGTAATTGTAGTAGACAATGGATCTAGTGATTCAACTCAAAAAGTACTTCAATCCTTTCAAGGGCAAGTTCAAGATTTAGAAATTATAACAAATTCAACAAATTTAGGATTTGCGAAAGCCTGTAACAAAGGTGCAGCAATTGCTAAAGGTGAATTTGTTGTTTTTTTAAACAACGACACCATAGTTTCTGATGGTTGGTTAAAAAATCTCCTTTCTACCTTCGATGACCCAAAGGTAGGAATCGCTGGACCACTCCTTCTTTATCCTCAAGAAGGAATGATTATTCAACATGCTGGTGTTGATATTGGCAAAATAGAAACAACCTTGTCACCATTCCATATCTATCGAGGTCGTTCTGTAGAAGAAACGCCTGAAGCAATGCTCAAAAAGGAGTACTATGCCGTAACAGGAGCTTGCTTAATGATCAGGAAAAGTTTATTAGATCAATTTGGTGCTTTTGATGAACGTTTTGTAAATAGTTACGAAGATGTAGACCTTTGCTTAAGAATTAGAAGTAAAGGTTATTCTGTAATGTATAATCCTTCTTCAGTTGTTATTCATTTAGAATCTCAAACTCCAGGCAGAAATGACAACGACAAACAAAATCAATTGCTTTTCAATTCTATTTGGTCAGAAATAATTTCGGTATCTAATGTTTCGTATTTGCGAATGGTCGAATCTCTCACTCGAGATGTTCTCGTAGAAAACCCACATTCAATAAAATCTCTCGAAAATTTAATTTTCGTTTATAAGGAATTAAATGAAACAGAATTACTTCAAAAGTATCAAAATCGACTTAATGAAGTAACTAAGAAACAAAACAACAATGCAAGAATTTCTATAATTATTCCAGTGTATAATGGTATACAATATACACGACAATGTTTGAAACATTTGTTTGATGTTACACCGTTAGATCTTTCATTTGAAGTCATTATTGTTGACAATGCATCTCAAGATAGTACTAAAGTAGAGATAGAAGAATATCAAAAGAATATCCCTCAATTAAGATATATTCGGAATGACGTAAATCTTGGTTTTGCAAAAGCTTGTAACATTGGTATTAAAAATTCAAATTCAAAGTATATAATTTTACTAAATAATGACACTTTACCAACAGCACTATGGCTTGAAACATTGGTACATACCCTAGACAACAATTCCAAAATTGGGATTGGAGGTTCTTTTTTACTTTTCCCAGAAACTGAATTGATTCAGCATTCTGGAATTGATATTGGTTCGTATCTCGATGTCAACGTTGTAAAACCAATCTTCCCTTTTCATACGAATCAATATTGTCATAGGACTTCAATTTCTAAGAAAACATCATTCGAAGTTCCTGCCGTTACAGGTGCTTGTATGATTCTTCGTAAAAAGATGATTGAAACTATTGGGCTTTTTGATGAAAACTTTCTGAATGGTTGTGAAGATGTTGACTATTGTATACGAGCAAAGGAAGCAGGGTTTTCAATTGTAATGGTGCCAGAATCCATAGTGTTTCATTATGAAGGTAGAACCGAAGGACGTGCCGATAAAATCGATGAAAATTTACTCTATTTAGCAAATAAACATTCTGGAAAAAATATTGTTACTGTTGCTCCTGAACAAACATATAATCAATATCACTATGCAAGGCTTCAAGAATTACACCGATCACAAGT
>JBDNFX010000135.1:0-1650 GCA_041689575.1 Kapaibacterium sp. (SeqCode) | reverse complement strand
TACTATCCTAGCTCGTAATTCTCCACCTTTCCACCATACTCGTACATATTGTATATTCGAAAACAAAGGGTTTCCAATTTGTTTTCTCATTCCACGAATAGGAATTCTATACAATCTCCATCCTGCAGGAATATTTCCACCTACTATTTGTGGATTTCTTGCTGGATCGCCATCTAAGTTAATCTCGTAACTAAAATAGGAATTATCTTGAGATATTACTTGCCCGTTATTTCTATTGAGAATTTCTGTATCAGGGAATTGTCCATTTTCTTCAATGGCATTTCCTTCATAGTTGTTATATCGAAGAAATTCATCTTGTTCTTGATCGTTAGGGGAAGCATTCGAAAAGTTGAAAACATAATTATCACGTGCTGGATCGGGGTCGACAGATAAAGAAGGAGGGTATGCACCACTTTCACGTTCTTGAGCATCGCTCAACTGATCAATACCTACATCTTCTCCAACGTCTATAATCCCATTTGGTAATGGGCTTTCCGCTGTTGAACCATCTTCAGTATCAAGTGTGTTATTTGGAATTATATCTTCGGTAATCATACCAAAATCTAAATACATTCTTGTCGATGGGTCAGCATATTCAACATTCATCATAATATCGACGTAATCGATATTTTCAAGATCAAAATTTGTATTAAAACTGGAAAGTAAACGTTGAAAACCACCCCAAAACTTTGATCTGTTTTTTTCTTTAAAGTCTACAAATGTAGCTGAATCGTATCCGGGAGTTAACTGATCTACAAACTCTTCGTTTTTATTGTAGATACCACGAATTTTAGGATCGAAGTTTATATTCAATTCACGTAAATTACCCTGTCCTTGAACGAATTGTCGGTTAGGATAAACTTCGTTTACTGGAGTTCTGGGAACAAAATATTGCCACCAAAACGTTCGGCTTCGCCATTTTGCACGTTCCTCTGGTGTAGCTCCTATCTCTTCATCAACAGGAGGTGCTGCGTGTACCCATTGTCGATCACTGGTAGAAAGTGGGATTGTACGCAAACCACCTTCAAAATCGTCTACATACACTACTGGTTTTGCATTGTCGGAAAGTACATCACTGATTCGTTTATTTGGAAGTGGCATCATCAATGCCCATTCTCCACGTGCAGTTAATGAGGATTTTTCCCTTGTGTTGAAAAATGGGAGCGCATTTAATGATTTTGTAATAATGGGCATATCAATTCGAAGATTACCATCTAATCCAAACATTGTATTCGAAACAACTTCTTGCCCTAATTGAACTCTATCTTGCAATAGTGCTTGATCGTAATTCATCCAAGTAAAACCAAGATTCGCATTTACAGACCGTTTTTCTAATATTGCAATATCTCCTCGAACACCTAACATTGTTCTGGTAGTTAGGTTCAATAAATCTGGAGATTCAAATTCAATTTGAATATTTGCATTTGGTAATGTTGCTCTAGGGTTGATTAGTGTAACCGAGCCAGAACCATAGTCGACTCTGAAATCTTGATTTTCTACTAATGGGGTTCCATCAAGGACAACCTTAACACTATTCGGCGGTAAATTAAAAGCACCTAAAGAAATTCTACTACCACTATTTCCAGTAACATCTGCTCCTATAACAAAACGGTCACGCCCTGTTTGTAGCTTCGCTATTTCAACGATAGT
>JBDNFX010000134.1:0-4678 GCA_041689575.1 Kapaibacterium sp. (SeqCode) | reverse complement strand
TTTTTTAAATAATACTTGAAGTGTAGATTTCTTTATATGTTTTGAACGAAGTTCTTTTTTATTCTCTTCCAAATACTCATCTTCCATTGCTAAAGCGACACTCAAATAAACACTTGGAACATGAGATTTTCCTGTATACTTACCAAATCTGGTTTCTACCCAAAGAATCGATGCTATCACTTCTGAAGGGACATCATACTTTTTGGAAGCTTCTTCGAATAAAATTTTGTTTTCCTTTAGAAATTCTTTAGTTGAATTTTTTGAATTTAAAGTATAAACATGATCGTAAGAAGAAGAACGGGAACGATACCCTTTCTTTTGTCCTGCTGGTCGTAAAGAAACATTTATTTTTACTAATGATTCTTCGAATTGAGTATCAGAATGATTCAGCATTTCATCAATAAATTTTTGAGAAACACCTTGCTTAACCAACTTTTTAACTACTGGTTCGAATGTTTTCCTTTTTTGTTCTAAAACCTTATCAGCAACAGGTCTATTCATTTCAATGGGGGGCATGAACCCTGCAAACATAAATAGGGAACTCAGAATGGATAAAATCCATTGTTGTATGGTTATGGGAAGTAATTCAAACATAGTTGTAATATATTTTGTTATTTTCTGTAACAAACGTGTAAATTCATCAAATAGTTCAATTCAATGATATATACTCCCAAAATAGGTACTTATACGTATCGATATAAAATATTTTGTTACTGTAATGTAATTCTTAAAAGTAAATCTAAAAATATTGCAACATCTGCAAAGGAGTTATACAAAGGTGTAGGAGCTACTCTAATAACAGAAGGTTTCCTAAAATCAATCACACAATTTTGTTCGCCTAACTGTTTATAAATCTCTGCGGCTTTATCACCCAAATCAATAGATATTTGACATCCATGTTCTGTTGGGTTTGATGGTGTAATACAACGAAACGGTAATGAGTATTCTTTTGCAATTGTTTCTAAACCATACGATAAGAATTGAGTTAAAGCTACGGATTTTTGACAGAGTTGTTCAAAAGGAATTGAATCGAATATTTCTAATGAAACTTTATGAGCTGTCATTGACAAAACTGGTGCGTTTGAAAGTTGCCAACTTTCAGCTGTTTGTTTGGGAACAAATTGATGTGGCATAGAAAATCTCGTTGCAGGGTCGTTCCCCCACCATCCACCAAAACGTATGACTTCTTGATTAGTACAGTGCTTTTCGTGAACGAATAACCCACCAACACTACCCGGACCAGAATTCAAATATTTGTATGTACACCAAACTGCAAAATCAACATCCCAATCGTGTAATTGTAATGGGACATTCCCTATGGTATGAGCTAAATCCCATCCGATAATTATATTTTTTGAATGAGCATAGGAAGTAATTTCTTTCATATCGAACCGTTGGCCCGTATAATAATGAACGCCTGTAAATAAAATCAAAGCAAGTTCAGCTTGATATTTATCAATTGTGGATTTTATCGTTGTAAGCGAAATTAGTGAATCTTCCCCTAATGGAATTTCAATGATTGCTTCTTGAGGATCAAAACTGTGAAACGATGCTTGAGTTTGAACAGCATATCTATCTGATGGAAATTCAAAACCAAAAATGAGTATTTTGTATTTTTGAGGGGTAGGTTTATAAAAACTAACCATTGCCAAATGTAGGTTCGTCGTTAAAGCATTCATTGCAACTACTTCCAATGGTTTAGCTCCAGTAAGGCGTGCTAAGGAATCAGAAAAGAGTTCATGATAAGAAAACCAAGGATTTGTAGCCTTAGTATGGCCTTCAACTGCTAAATGTTCCCAATCGTATAATTCTTGTTCAATAGCCTTTCGAACTGATTTTGGCTGTAGTCCAAGGGAATTACCACAAAGATAAATAACTTCTTTTCCGTTTTGTTTTGGGAAATGGAATAATTCACGTTTTGAAGAAAGTATATCTTTTTGGTCGTGTTCTTTTGCAATTTCGTAAAATTGATCTATAGTTTTGTTCATTGTTTTGTAGCCCAAACCGTAAAATTAATGTTTCTATATCCTGATTCTTGCGAAACATCAGGTTCTTCAAATTTAAAAACTTTTAGCCCAACACGATGAAGATATCTTCGTATTGTTGTTTCGTCAAATCCTATACAATGGAAATCGCCAGGATTTGATTGTCCTCCAAATATCATAAAGGAAGCTATATCAGCATCCCAAGTTCCGTTCAAATACATTTCGGCTTGTTTTCGTAACGATGGACTACGTATTACAATTTCTCCACCTACTTTTATTACTCTCGACCATTCTTTTAAAATGGCTTCAGTATCCCTATGAGAAAAATGTTCTAGAACATCAGATGCAATTATTCCATCGACTGTTTCATTTGGCAAGGGTAACTTACGAATATCCATATAAACTACACTTGGATTATCGCTAAACATATCTACATTAATGAATCCTTCACGAATATCATTTCCACACCCTAAATTCAAATAAAAAGGATTTGGTAATGTCGACGGTAATATTCCTGTTGCTTTAATACGTGAAAACCCAACTTCATGTTCCTTTGTTGAATTTTGAGAATTTGAAGATTCGATTTTACGGAGTACTTGTTCTTCGAAATTCAATGTTTTTATGGAATTCGTTTGATACAAACCATTATACGACTGAACAACATCTTCAAATCCATACGGTACAAATGAATTAGATTTTAAAGTTCGAATAATTGTTTTATCAGCAATGATTTTATTGAGAATATCTACAATAGCCCGAGGGTCATCGGGGTTATACAAATATCCATTTATTCCATGAAAAATAAAATCAGTGAACCCACCAAGCGATGGACCAACAACTGGTATATTATATCCTAAGGATTCAGTAATTGTTAATGGAGCACAATCTTCCCAAAGACTTGGAAGCACTATTAAGTCGATTTTGGAAAGTTTGCTTTCAAGTTCATTCGCTCCATAGGAACCTTCCCAAACAACATTTTTCTTAGCATCAATTGACTTTAGAAAAGTCAAATATTTTTCTTCAACAAATCCAAAAATATGCACTTGAATTTGTTGAACATCAAAGGGTTGAACACTTGCAATTAAAGAATGAACACCCTTATGTGGCATAACACCACCTATATAGGCAATTTGTAGAGGGTTATGAACCGTACGGATATCTTTAACTTCTTGGGCTGTTGGATGTATTTCAGCAATTTGATTTAACACTATCATTTTTTCAGTTTGAAATCCAAATTCAACTAATAATTGTTTTTGACGTTGTGAAACAGGAAAAATTAAATCTATATTTTCAGAGATTATTGAAAGTATTGAAATTTTACGTTGCTCAAATAATTCATTTCCTTGTGGAATAGCATTGACCAAATCTGAGTTATCAGACAATATAACATTTTTCCATCGTTCCAAATTATCCGTAAACAAATATAATCTTGGATCAATTGGGTGATAATTATGTGTAGTATAATAAGTTTTTGCTCCAAATTCTTTTGCAATTTTAGCTAAAGAATACCCTAAACCTAAAAAATTGTGAAAATGCACAATATCAGGTTTTGTTTGTGTAAGTACATCGTTGAATATTGATTCTATTTTGGGGTCAGTAATTTCACGTAATGGATTTTTATCGTCCAAAAAAGTTGTAGGTCTGTTGTAAACACCAAACAAACGAACACCATCTTCGTAAGAATGTACAACCTCGTAAGGTGTTTGAGCATTACCATTATTCCCAGCCGCAAAAACTACAGTTACATCGTAACCTAAGAGAACTAACGATTTGGCAATTGCTTTTGGATATGAAGTTCCTCCTCCAGATTCATTCCAGCCATACATCGTTATAAGAATAGATTTTTTCAACATGCTTAAATTTCGAACAGAATCTAGATTTTCACCAAACTTTTGAGAAATAAACAGATCCCATTTTTTAGAAAAATATTGTTGGTTTTTAAAGTCTAAATTCGATGTATCATTCTGATATCGTTTGAATTTTTGTATTCCTTCTTGAAGTTTTGTTTTTGATTCGAAATGATATGCAACAACTGCAGAATTATAAAAAACAGTATAACCCTTTTGAAGTGTCGCAAGACAAATATCTAAATCTTCGTGACCAAATTGATATTTTTCATCAAATCCATTGAGAGATTCGAAAATTTCTTTTCGTACAGAAAGCATTGCACCAGTTACCATTGGAACGGTTCGAGATTGTAGTACAGCTTCGTTCCAAGCATTATATGCTAAAAAGGAGTGATTGTGTACAAATACATTTTTTCCTTTAATTATCTCATTGGAAAATTCAATACCAGTATGTTGAATGGTGTGATTACTATAGAGTAAACGAGAACCTTGTATTGCAATATTTTCATCATTTTCGAATGCCAAACATAAGAATTCAGCCCAATATGGGAACACTTTTGTATCATTATTTAAAAAGACAAGATATTTGCCTTTTGCAATATTAGCACCTTGATTGTTCGATTCAGAGTAATTTTTAGGTGTTTGATTATAAATGTAAATGACATTAGAATTTTCAGATAAAGTAGAAACTATTTGTTTAGTTTCGTCTGTTGAATTATTGTCAACAATAATAATTTCTAAAGAATTTTTTGGAGTAAATTCAATTAGAGATGAAATGCAATGTTTCGTATATTCCGCTCCATTTTTAACTGGAATTATCAAACTGAATATTGGTTCAACAGAGTT